>CAZDYX010000216.1:0-473 GCA_964509775.1 uncultured Desulfobulbia bacterium
CTTGCAGGAACCTAACCTTGAACCCTTGAACCGGGAACGTTGAACCATGCCCAAATTAGAGACCTGTTATATAGGACTTTAAAAGTTCGAACTCCTTGCGGATGGCTCCGAGCACCTCTGCGGCACCGGCGAGCTGGCCATCGCGGCCCATATATTCCAGGGTGCGCGCATCATCAGCAAGCCTTTCGATGTAGAGATTGGCTGCGGCGCCCTTGATGCTGTGCGCAAGCGATCGTACCTCGACATGGTTATCGGCGGCGATGGCGGTATCAAGTTCATCTAACTGTTGCGCCGTAAATTGTTCAAATTCAATCAGCATCTCTTTAAAAAAATCCCGATCATTGTCCAGTTGGTCAAGGAGTTTTTCCTCATTTACAAGCATTCTTTCTTCCATAATAATCCTTCATTTGATTAGTCTATTAGTCTATTAGACTGTAGTCTGTTAGGTAAAAAGGGTGCAAAGCGTGCCTCAT
>CAZDYX010000216.1:573-6509 GCA_964509775.1 uncultured Desulfobulbia bacterium
CTGGTATTTTTTAGTTGCTAATAGACTAAACACCTACAGACTATCCACCTGATTAGTCTATTAGACTGTAGTCTGTTAGGTAAAAAGGGTGCAAAGCGTGCCTCATCTGGTATTTTTTAGTTGCTAATAGACTAAACACCTACAGACTATCCACCTGATTATAGTATTAATTTGCGAGGCTGGCAACCCATGGATAAAATACGTCTCGACAAATTGCTCGTCATGAGCGGTCTTGCATCCTCGCGAGAAAAGGCCCAGGCCCTTATTGCGGCCGGCCAGGTGTTCTTGGACGGCGTACTAACGGACAAGGCGGGCACACCTTGTCCGCTCTCCAGCGCGGTGGAGATTCGGGGCCGTTCCTGTCCCTATGTGAGCCGGGGCGGAACGAAACTTGAAGCCGGCCTCGAGTTTTTCAACATCTCGCCGGCCGGAATGATCTGCCTGGATGCAGGGGCCTCAACCGGCGGCTTTACCGACTGTCTTCTCCAGCATGGCGCAGGCCGCGTCTACGCCATTGATGTGGGATACGGGCAGCTCGACTGGAAGCTCCGCCAGGACCCCCGCGTCCGACCAATGGAAAGGACCAATATTCGTTTTATTATTGCCGACGATATCCCCGAACCAATAGATTTCGCGGTGGTAGACACCTCGTTTATCTCTCTAAAGCTTGTTATCCCTCCGATTCTTCCCCTCTTTCGGGCCACACCTTCCATCCTTGCCCTGATCAAGCCCCAGTTCGAGGTGGGCAAGGGCAAGGTGGGCAAGGGCGGTGTGATCCGTGACCCCCAATTGCACCAGACCGTCATTGACGATATCATTACCGGTTTATCCTTATTAGGCCTAAAGAGCAGAGGGGTTGCCGCCTCTCCTCTTCTCGGCCCCAAGGGCAACAAGGAATTCCTGATTCATCTCGTGGGGTAAAAAAACAGGCTCATCGCAGATTAGTGGGAAGATGGTAAACGAATGGTGCGCATAGCGCACCCTACAAAGGCATCGAGTCACAGCTAACCAGCATGTATTCTCCAATTTCGTAGGGTGCGTTATACGCACCAATTCCAAAAAGTTGGACGTATCTCAAGGTGGTTTCCCACTAATCCGCGATGAGCCAAAAAACAAAACTGAGTTTATTTGGTTTCTTCCAGGGGAACAGTCGGAGCATCTTCAAGCCCTCCATGCTTGATCTGGTATTTTTCTGTCAGGCCTTGAAGGGTTTGCAGGTATTTTTCCTGGTACTGAAGATTGGTCAAGGACTGGATCTCTTGGACTACAACGAGAAGGGTGGGCCGGATATCGATGCCGTACCGATTCAAATTGCGGCTATTGGCCTGATCCAGGATCAACACTACATAGTAGCGAATCAGGGTGCGGACCTGGGGGGCCCTTCTCAAGAGATAGGAATTACCGCCCATGGTGTTCACAAAGAAAACGGCGTATTCATACAGTTGCTCCGGGGGGAGATGAATGTCGATGGCTGTTTTATCGCATTGCCCTTCCATTTCCAGCCACCGATAAAACAGTGCCAGGCTCGATTCGATAATATCACCCTCAGTGGTAAGGATCTTGCGGGCAATGGCAATATCGCGCTCGCCAAGCACTCGATAGAAGTGGGCGGCATTGTTCAGGACGGTCGTCAAGCTGTCGGTTTCCCGGATAACCGTGGGCGGACGGGCAAATAATTTGCCGGTTGTTTCTTTGAGATAGCCGCGTATCCCTCCTGGTAACTTATAAGCGGCTATTGCCTCCCGTCCGTCCAGATAGTTGAAAAGATCAATAAGCTTTTGTTCCAATTCCGGGCAAAGATACTCTTGCGGCCCCCCCTGCCCGGCTCCGGGCACCAGGGCCTCATCGAGTTTCGGATTCGTTTCCGGTCCTGCCTTGAGAACGGCGACCTGCTCCTCCAAGGCCTTAAGACGCTGTTCCAGGGCGGTCTCTTCTTCCCCCCCTGTCTCCTTGGAGAAATATTTACTGATGGTTCGAAAATTCCAGGCAAACAGCCCGGCAAGAACGACGAGCACCAGCAATGAGATGAAAATGGAGGCGTTGGATTTTTTCTCGTTGCGTCTCATAACAATTTTCTCCTCTTGCTTTTGACATCTTCCCAATTAAAGATCACCAGAGACGAGATCATACTTGCATATTTTCAATGTGTTGCCAAGGGGTGAACCAAATAAAGGGCCTGTCACGAAATAAGTTTTACATTAAGGCGCTCAGATTTGGGTCAGATTTGGTCGCGTCGATTGAGCAAAACCGCAAGCGTAGCAGGGCTACGTTGAGGATTTTGCGATTGAGGCGCGGCCAAAGATGGCCCGAAGATGAGATGCATGAAGGCAAAACTTATTTCGTGACAGGCCCAAAGTTCCGGGCAAGAGGAATGTTAAAGTTTTCTCCGGATCTTTCCGATCTTTTTAGTAAAGGGCAATGAAGGACCCGAGGCTATGGTTACAGTATGCTGTGTATGCAATAGAACAAAAGGTCGGGGCGGATGGTATCATGCCAATATCCCCAACGGTATTATCCTCTCCCACGGTTATTGTCCCGACTGTAGGGCCGGGTTGGAGACAAAGATCGAGGAATGGTCGGCAGCCCGGGAGGCAAACAACCACCGCCGGGTACAACCATCAACCAGGGGTTCCGTCTGACCCGATTACCCGAAATGCAATTCGGCCTCCGAGGGCCGGACATAGATAGGGACGGCCGCGGCCGTATTAAGGATCTCTCCTTTTATCAGACGTTCCAGGGCCAGCATGCCGATAGTTGCGGCCCGGGGGAAAAAGGCTGCCCCGGATGGGAACCGGGCGAGATTTCCCAATATGCCTTTGAAGATTTCGCCGTACAAGGAAGCACCATCGCCCAGGAAAATAACCGGCTCCTTGATCTCGAGGGCCAGGGCCTCGGGTGTTATCGCCCGCAAGGTACTTATCCTCAAGGGGTTGCCGGTTTCCTTCTCGGCCCGGTAGAAGGCAGTGTAGACCTCCTTTTTTCGGGCATCGAGTACCGGACAGATCAGTTCCGAGGCAAATGGCAACTGACTTGCCAGGGCATCAAGGGTCGGAACCCCGCACAAGGGAATACCTGCGGCCATGGCAAGCCCCTTGCAGGTGCCAAGACCAATGCGCAGACCGGTAAAGCTACCGGGCCCCAGGCTTATTGCCAGGGCATCTATCCCCTCAAAATCCATGCCGGCCTCTCGCAACAACCAGTCCAGCCCCGCCAGCAGTCTCCGCGAATGGGTCAATCGGGAGCCCAGGGTATATTCCGCGATACAATAATCCCGGGTCACCAATGCCAGGCTTCCGTAAACGCCCGCGGTCTCAATCGCAAGAACAACCGGCGACCGCACGACGAGACGATCTGCTCCTCCCCATCCCATGGCCCTGGTTATCCATTGGAAAAAATGCGGACAATATCGTTGTAAAAGACAAACACCATGAGAGAACCCAAGACAACCATGCCGGCCTGCTGCATGACCTCGCGGGTCTTCACGCTTAAGGGTTTACGGATTATGCCCTCGATAGCGAAAAACACCAGGTGTCCCCCATCCAGGACCGGGATGGGGAAAAGGTTCAGAATGCCCAGATTCACGCTGAGTAACGCGATAAAGGAAAACAGGCTCACCACCCCCGCCTCCAGGGATTGGCCGGCTAGTTGCGCGATAAAAATCGGGCCGCCGAGGCTTGAGGCAGGTACGATCTTTTGGAAAATTTTTACGATACCCAGGATGGTCAGGGCAATGATCTCCCAGGTCTTGACCAGGCTTTGGATCAAGGCCTGTCCTGGTCCCAGTTTTTCGATACTCACCTCGGGGCTTGCCGAAATACCCAGCATCGGTATCTCGATCTCTTCACCGAAAATATTTTTGGCCTTTTTTATCGTTGGCTGGCCAGTGATTTCAAGAAGTTCATCCCCTCTCAGGATGGTAAGGACCACCGGACCACGGCCGTTCTTCTGAATGCCGTCAAAAACATCCTGCCAATGTTCGGTCTTTTTTCCATTAATGGACAAGATGACGTCATTTTGCATTAGACCTGATGCTGCTGCCGCCGAATCCGGCTGGACATCGCCAATCCGGGTGCTGACAACGGGTTCGCCCGCCAAGAAAAAGATAAGGAAATAGATGGTCATTGCAAAGAGGAGATTAAAGACCGGCCCGGCCGCCACGATGGAAAAACGGGCAAACAAGGACTTGGCGGAAAACGAAAGATGCTCTTCCCCTGCCGCCACTTCCTCCCCGGGATTTTCACCCAGCATCTTGACATAGCCACCCAGGGGAAAGGCACTGATCAGATATTCCGTATCCCCGATGCTCTTTCCCACCACCTTGGGGCCAAAGCCGAGGGAAAATTTAAGGACCTTCACCCCAAAGAGCTTGGCAAAAAGAAAATGGCCAAATTCATGAACGAATATAAGCAGGCCTAAAACAATAACAAAGGACAATACGGTATACATGCTTTTGTTCTCACATATGTTGTTATGGAATTACCCCGCAGGATTTGACATGTCCGCGCGAATGTTTGACCTGTTTTTTCACTATTCACTATTCACTAACCACTAACCACTAACCACTAACCACTGCGGCCGTTGGCCGCGCTATGAATCGGCAGGTCAGGCGGGAGAGGGGAAAGAAGGATAAGGAAGCACTTCCCCCTTTTTTTGTTTCCGATTCAGGAATAAGGCCTCAACTACTGATTCCGCCTGTACCCGTGCGGCCAGATCAGCACTCATTATGGTGTCCACATCCTTGGGCTCGACGCTTGGAACGCGGCTCACCGTTTCCGCAACGACCAGGGGAATCTCCGGGAAAGGAATATTGCCGGAAAGGAAGGCTGCCACCGCAACCTCATTGGCGGCGTTCATGATTGCAGGCAGGGTGCCGCCCCGTTTGCATACCTGATAGGCAAGTTTTAGGGCGGGGAATTTTTTATAGTCAGGGGGGAAAAAGGTAAGCCCTGCGCATTGGGCAAGTCTCAAACGAGGCAAGTCGGTCTTAAGCCTCATCGGGGTAGAAAGGGCATAGGCAATTGGGATGCGCATGTCAGGAATCCCCATCTGGGCGATCAGCGATCCATCAACAAACTCAACCAGGGAATGGACAATACTCTGGGGATGGATAACCACCTCAATCTGTTCCACCCCTACATCAAAAAGCCATCGGGCCTCGATCACCTCAAGCCCCTTATTCATCAACGTGGCCGAATCGATGGTAATCTTCTTCCCCATGTTCCAGTTCGGATGCCTTAGTGCCTGTTCAGGAGACACCGCCCAGAGTTGAAGTTCTGAAAGGGTTCGGAAAGGGCCTCCTGATGCGGTGAGAATGATCTTTGCCAGATCCTCCCGCCGGCCCGCGGCCAAGGCCTGGGCAATGGCGGAATGTTCGCTGTCGATGGGGGTCAGGGTTACCCGATGGCGGCGTACCTCCTCCATAACCAGATTTCCGGCCATGACCAGGGACTCCTTATTGGCCAGGGCAACGTCCTTGCCTGCCCTGATGGCCGCCAGGGTCGGCAGCAGGCCGGCGGCCCCCACAATGGCCGAGACCACCACCTCGGCCTCTGGCAGGGTCGCAACCCGTTCATTGCCTTTCTGGCCGGAGAAAATCCTTTCCCCCCAACCAGCAGGCAGGCTCTGGATCAGATCCCCGGCCCGCTCTTCGTCCGCCACCGAGACCAAAACCGGGTTAAAGGCCTCAATCTGGTCCCGCAGCCTCGCGATGTTTTGTCCCGCCGCCAGTCCCACGACCCGAAAGCGGCCGGGAAACCTACGGACCAGGTCAAGAACCCCCTGCCCAATGGAACCGGTCGAACCAAGGATTGAGATATTCTTCAGCATAATAGTGACTTACGGATTATCTTGTTTGAAAAAAACAAAGAAGTGTTTGGCAACATACTGTGTTAACGTAATTATTGCGCCATAAAAATAGAATGTCGAATATTGAACAA
>CAZDYX010000217.1:0-6486 GCA_964509775.1 uncultured Desulfobulbia bacterium
TTGCATGAAGAAGGCCGCATAAAAAATATGGCAGTTTTGACGCAAAATTCAGGTAATAAGAATTTATTGACAACCTACCTATTAGTAGGTAATATACGCACCGTTTTCCACCGGCGGCACAGTCAAGGAGGCTAAGACGGCGCCTGCACAAGAATCAGGAAAGGAGCTTGGATATGAATTTCGATACGGTAAAACTGGTCTACTTTTCACCTACCAAAACAACCCAAAAGATTCTGGAGTGGATTGCTGAGGGAGTAGAGGTCAACAGCGTTGAGCGTCTGGACCTGACACCACCGGAGGCAAAGCGAGGGGCTCTGGTTCAAACAAACGACGAATTGGTCCTTTTAGGGGTTCCTGTCTATGAAGGAAGAGTGGTCCCGGAAGCAATTCCCCGGCTAAGGCGACTCAAGGCCGATAAGACCCCTGCGGTTATCGTCGTGTTATATGGGAATAGAGAGTATGAGGATGCCTTGCTTGAGTTGAATGATCTTGCCAGGGAATTAGGTTTTTCCCCGGTCGCCGGCGGGGCATTCATCGGAGAGCATTCCTTTGCAAACGAGTCCCGGCCCATGGCAAACGGTCGACCTGATACGGAAGACATGAAAAAGGCAAAAGAATTCGGATCAAAGATACTTAAAAAGATGAAGGAAATCGATTCGGTTGATGAAGTGCCCCAACTTGAGGTCCCTGGAAACAGACCCTATATCGAACGGGACCACGGCATGTTACGGGAGAAATCTCCCTCGACCAAAGATGAAATCTGCACCTTGTGCGGTACCTGTTCTGCACTCTGCCCTGTTGCGGCCATCACGGTCGAAGATAATGTAAAGACAGACCAATCAGCTTGTATTTTATGCTGCGCCTGCGTAAAAAACTGTCCCACCGGAGCCAGGGCGGTTGAGGATCCACAATTGAACCGGATTGCGAATTGGGTGAGCAGAAACTATCAAACCCGGAAAGAGCCGGAAACATTCTTATAATGCGGATCGGCAGGGATCCTCGACTCCCGGGTCCCTTTTCATAACCCAACCCGGACCAGCCGGAACCAAAATTGGATATACGAAATATGTTAAATGTCTTGGCTGGTTCCGGGTTAACGGCCTGTTCTTTAATAAATTCTATCCATTTTGCGTAGAAATTTATTCTTGAGTAACTGATTGGGAGAGCTAAAATAATTTTTCTTGACAAACCTACCTATTAGTAGGTAATATATGGTCCATCTTGTTTGGCGGCATAGCCAAGAGGCTAAGGCGGCGGTCTGCAAAACTGTTCTTCACTGGTTCGAATCCGGTTGCCGCCTCCAGAATCAGTTATTGAAGCGATATGAAACTAAAAGGTGATACAAAAAAACAGATTCTTGACATTGCGGAGAATCTTCTCCTCGACCGGGGGTATAATGGTTTTAGTTACAAAGATATTGCCGGCGCGCTGAACATCAAGACCGCCTCGATACATTATCACTTCCCCAAAAAAACCGATCTTGGCGTGGCCATTATACAACGGGCCAAAAGACGATTCGAGAAATGGGCCCTTTTGATGGAAAAGGAAGATTTCCGCTACTCGAAAAAATTGAACGAGTATTGTTTGATTTTCAAAAGATTTGTGGAACGGGACCAACAGATTTGCCTCGGGGGAGCACTGGAAACGGATTTTAAGACCCTCCCCCCGGCGATGCAGAAAGAAACACGGATATTCACTTCTACCATGCATCAATGGCTGGAAAAAATTCTGGCTGAAGGTAGAAATAAAGGCGAGTTTAAATTTTCCGGTATACCCAGGGATCTGGCTTTTTTGATCTCCTCAGGTCTCCAAGGGGCCATCCAAAATGTTCGCGTGGCGACGCCGTCCTGTTTTGATTCGGCGGTCAAAGAGATAATGCATCTTGTATGCCACTGAAATTTTTAAAGAAGTTGAGGTGAAACATGACTGAGGGGCAAAAAATAAGCACTTATTCTGCAGAAACGATCAAAAAGATCTGCCTGGAGGCCGGGGCGGACGATGTGGGTCTGGTAGATTTGAGCCGGGAGTCCCTGGAAAAAGAACGGGAGGGGATCGTACACGTCTATTCCCTGGCCCGCAGCGTTATTTCCATTATCAGGGTCAATAACCGCGAGAACATTCAGAGTCCGGCCCGGTATGTAGCCAATGAAGAATATCATCAGACGGGCGATAAGATTTCCGGTGTGTCTCGTGAGATTCTTCGGCGCTTAAATGGATTGGGCATCCGGGGTGTCGTCGTCAACAAAAGTTGGCCTATGGACCTGGATCGGTACCCCGGAAAGATCTGGGACGTGAGTCACAAAATTATGGCCGTGGAGGCCGGTCTTGGCCATATGGGATTGAACCGGCTGGTTCTTCATCCGAAATTCGGCAGTTGCATTCAGTTGGACAGCATCCTGATTAACGGCCTGCTGGATCGATATGACCGGCCCCTTGCGGAGAATCCCTGCTTCAAATGCAATCTATGCACCGTCGTCTGCCCTACCGGAGCCATCAGCAAAGGCCGGCCCTTTGACTTTGTCGCCTGCATTACCCATACCTACAGGGACAACATGGCCGGGTTTAATAACTGGGTGGAAGCCATGGTCACCTCACAGGACATGGCCGAATACCGGTCCCATTTCACCGATCGGGAAACAGCTTTTATGTGGCAATCCCTGATGTTCCGCATGAGCTACCGCTGCAGCTATTGCATGGCCGTCTGCCCGGCCGGGGAAGAGGTTAAAGCGGATTACCTCAAAAATAAAAAGGATCACGTGGATAGAATAGTGAGGCCTCTCAAAGACCGGCCTGAACCGGTTTATGTCATGGCCGGATCCAAGGCGGAAGCGAGGGTAAAACGCAATCCCAATAAAGAAGTGAGGATTGTTCCCGGGATGATGCGGACGCCACCGAAGTGAAAGCCCACCTATTGAAATTAAATACAAGGAGAAAACAATATGAGTCAGGAAGTGTACCGACAATTATTGGAAGTCATGAAGAAACGGGGAGGGGCTTATGCCGGCATGGATATCCCCGAGTTTTTCAATTTTGTGGAAGAATTATTTACCCCGCAAGAGGCTGAAGTCAACAATGCCATGCCCAAGGGATTTTTTACGGCCAAAACCTTGGCCGAAACCATGGGCAGGGATGAAAAAAAAATCGAGGCCGTTCTGGAGGCCATGGCTGACAAAGGTCTATGCCTGGCCCTGAGCAGGGATCAAAACCGGGTTTATCAGTCGGCCAGGTTTATGCCCGGCATATTGGAATTTCAATTCATGCCAGGGAAAACCACCGACCGGGATAAAAAGATCGCCCAACTGATTTACGCTTATAAAAAAGCCTTTGATCAAAAGACCGACAGAACGGTAATGACTTTCCCCACCTCACGGGTCATCACGGTCGATGCCCTGGTTAAGGCTGACAATCAAGTCCATACCTATGATCAGGTTCAGACCTTTATCGATCAATCCGACCCCATTGCCGTCACTACCTGCTATTGCCGCCATGCCGCTGTCTTAAGAGGTGAAGACATCCATGGGATGCCCAATGATACGTGTATGCAGTTCGGCCCTATGGCCCAATTCGCCATTGATCGATTGGGAGGCCGGAAAGTGAGCAAACAAGAAGCCCGGGAGGTTTTGAACCGAGCGGAAGAAGCCGGTTTGATTCATCTGAGTTTGAACATGATTGAAGGGATAGGTTTTATCTGCAACTGCGACCGATGGCACTGTTCTGCCGTCCAGAACGTCTTGGCCAAACCAAAACCCGGCCTTTTCTTTAATTCCGGTTTTGAGCCGCAGTTTGATCCCGATCTTTGTTCGGCCTGCGGCACTTGTATCGACCGCTGCCCACCGGAAGCCTTAACCTTGGGAGATGACGGCTTTCCTCAAGTCAACCTGGACCGCTGTTTCGGGTGCGCCGTCTGTGCCACCGGCTGTCCTTCCCAAGCGATCTCCATGGTCAATAAACCGGATTTCCCTCCGCCCCCGAAGGATGCCAAGGCCTTTAGGGAGGCTGTCAATGCCGGCCAGATTTAACAATTTGAAAACGGCCGGTCTTCTTTGGAGGAACTCGCTTTCAATATCAGCGGCTGGACTTTCTCAAGAAAGGGGTAAAGAAGGCACCCTAATGACATTGAACCCCTGGCCGAGTAACGACATTGCCCTCGGTACAGTGGTCCTTGAGATGCTTTGTAACCAGGAGGAAATGAAGAACCTTTTACCGGATTTACACTATAAAAAAGAATCTTTTTAAAAGGGCTTCTTACGTTAAGCGTTTACAAGGAACAAGAGGTCGATACCAATAACCAGTTGAACGTTATTCCAATAACGTTGGGATAACAGTGGATTGATGATTAAATTTAAGTGGTTACAAAACTTGTTTGGCGCGTTGTAAGCAAACAAGATTGTGTGCAGCATTCTAACGTAGATACCCCAAGGAGGCTAAAATAAACGATGGGAAAACTGCCTAAACTTTTTGAACCAATCAAGATTGGGAATATAGAGCTAAAAAATAGAATAAAATTATCGCCGATCGCCACAGGATTTGCAGGTGGAGACTGTAGGGTGACGGAGAGTTTAAAGGCGTTTTATCGGGAGCGTGCTGCAGGAGGGGTCGCTTTTATCGGTGTTACCGCTTTACCTCTGCCTGGGATAATATCTGGTTGTCCATCGGTCTATGACGATAAATTTATTCCAGAACTAACCGAACTGGTCAGAGATGTGCATGCACATGGCGCGAAGATATATGCTCAGTTTGGAGTCGGCTATGGATGGATAAAAGATCCGCAGGCGCCATTTGAATTCGTTAGTCCATCGGGAATTTTTTCGCGCAGTGACATGATTACACCCAGAGAGCTTAGCCGTGAAGATATACATCGCTTAATAGAGGATTTCGGGGAGGCATCACGACGGGCCCGGGATGCTGGCTTTGATGCGGTTGATTTGATTTTCGGAACAGGATATATTCTATCCCAATTCTTGTCCCCTCTAACCAACAAAAGAACGGATGAGTATGGCGGTTCCTTTGAAAACAGGGTGCGGCTTTTGCTGGAGATAATTGATAATGCCAGGAAAAAAGCAGGGAATGATTACACCTTAATATGTCGGATATCAGGTCAGGTTAAGAAAGGGGGATATACCATTGAAGAATTAAAAGACTTGGCTCGATTGCTGGAGAGGGCCGGTATTCAGTCTATAGATGTATTGCCGGGGTGGCATGATGATCCGGCGGAAATGGTATCGATGTCTACCCCCCAGGGTGCGTGGGTTGATATGGCAGAAGAAATTAAGAAAGCGGTAACAATTCCGGTGGGGGCTGGTACAAAAATTAGCGATCCTGTTGTTGCTGAACGGGTTTTGCAAGAAGGAAGAGCTGATTACGTCTATATGTGTAGGGCTATTATTGCTGATCCAGAGTTTCCAAACAAAGTGAAACAAGGAATGCTTGGTGATATCCGCCCTTGCATCGGATGCTGTTATTGCTTTGAAAAAGTGTTTGGCTCCAACTTTTCTATCGGGCAGGAGCCGATACGATGTGCCCTCAATGCCAGAGTGGGTATGGAAGGGGAGTATATTATCGAGCCGGCAGCTGTGCCAAAGAATATATTGGTGATCGGTGGTGGACCGGCAGGAATGGAAGCTGCGAGAATTGCTGCCCTGAAGGGGCATCATGTCACCTTATGCGAGGAAAAGGACCGATTGGGAGGCAACCTCATTCCAGCTGCTGTTCCTCCCACTAAAGGTGATATAGGCAAGTTGACCTCTTACTATATCGGGCAGATGAATAAACTCGGAGTCACTTACAAACTTGGTGAAAAAGATCCCCTTCGGTTAATTCTGGAAGATCTGCCGGATGAAGTGATTGCTGCCACGGGGGCCCTTCCAATTGTGCCTAATATACCCGGTGTAAAAGGGGGCAATGTAGTTACTGCCATAGAAGTATTAACTGGCGGCGCAAAGGTCGGAGAAACGGTTGTAGTGGTAGGAGGCGGTTTGATAGGCTGCGAAACGGCTCTTTTCCTTGCCGAAAAGGGAAAGAAGGTAATCATCTTAGAGATGTTGGAGAAGATAGGGTTAGATATAGACATCTTCCACCGAAGGCCTTTCTTGGAAAGGTTACGGAAAGCCGACGTACGGATGGAAAAGAAAGTCAAAGTGACAGACATAAGCGATCAAGGGGTTAGCGGGGTCAGAAATGGATCCATCGAGTTTTTTCCCGGCGAGACGGCCGTACTTGCTGTAGGTATGAGGTCAGATAAAGAGGTTATTGAGAAACTAAAAAATAGCGGCATTATGTTAAATGTTATCGGAGATTGTTCTGAACCCCGGAGAATAAAGAATGCCGTTGAAGAAGGATTTAAAGTCGCTATTAGACTTTAAAATATAACATTCATTTTAAAAGGGCCTCTCCTTAGAATGGTTTAAGGAAAATTTTAGGAAGGAGATTATCATGGAAGAATGGAAAAAGACTACCTGCGTAATGTGCGCTGTCTGCTGCGGCCTT
>CAZDYX010000218.1:0-6461 GCA_964509775.1 uncultured Desulfobulbia bacterium
GTACTCGCACCATTATAATACCCTCCTACTCAAGGAGTTAATGATAATCAACGATCTCAACGGCATCCGGACCAGCCTCGGTCCAGGTAAAACAGATTCGGTGTTTATTGAAATTAAACATGTGCCGGACGAACCCGGTTGACAAACCGACCGAATCATTTTATAGCGAACGGATGACAAATAATACCCCCCCCCTTCAGGAACATTCCGCAAACAATACCCGAACTCCCCCGGTTGGCATCGTGGTCGCCGGACTCAAGGGCGGCTCCGGCAAGAGCATCATTGCCGTGGGGCTGGCCGCTGCCTTTTCCCGGGCCGGGAAAATGGTGGTCCCTTTTAAAAAGGGGCCGGACTATATCGATGCGGGCTGGCTCCAGCTTGCCGCTGCTCATCCCTGTTATAACCTTGATCCCTTTCTCATGGAAAGGGATGCCATGCTCTTTTCTTTTAGGGAACATGCAGCGGATGCGGAGATCATCATCGTGGAGGGGAACCGGGGGCTCTTTGACGGGGTTGATGCGGCCGGCACCTATAGCACCGCGGAACTGGCCCAACTCCTTGGTCTTCCGGTAATATTGGTGGTGGATTGCACCAAGACCACGCGCACCGTGGCGGCCCTGGTTCTCGGGTGCCGGCATATGGCCTTGGATCTTTCCATCGCGGGCGTGGTGCTCAATCAACTGGCCACCAGCCGGCAGGAGCGCATCATCAGGGAGGCCGTGGGGCATTATGCCGGGCTCCCGGTTTTGGGGGCTATACCCCGCCTTGCCGAGGACGTCCTTCCCCAGCGTCATCTGGGGGTAACCCCCTTTCAGGAACATGCGAACGCCAGGGATGCGGTAACGGCCCTGGCCGACCTGGCCGGGCAATACCTGGATATTCCGGCAATCGAGCAGAGGATGACACCTTCTCCCCTTCTTCAGGAGTCCGGGTCAGGGATCGTTGCGGCGAAAAAACAAGAAAGGCAGGCCGTTGTACGTCTGGGGGTGATCCGGGATGCGGCCTTCCAGTTTTATTATCCGGAAAATCTCGAGGCCCTGGTTCAGGCCGGGGCCGAGTTGGTGACGATCGATGCCCTTACCGACCATATACTTCCCGACATCGACGGGTTGTATATCGGCGGCGGGTTCCCGGAGACCAATGCGAAGAAATTGTCCGCCAACGACTCATTCCGTCAGTCGGTTCGGGAGGCGGCCCAGGCAGGGCTTCCCATTTATGCCGAGTGCGGCGGGCTGATTTTTCTTGGGGAAGGTATTGTCCTCGAAAAGGAAACGTATCCGCTGGCGGGGGTCTTTCCGGTCTTCTTCGCCATTGAGAAGAGGCCTCAGGCCCATGGTTATACGATCTTGACCGTGGAGCGGGAAAATCCCTTTTTCCCGCCGGGAACGGAACTCAAGGGCCATGAATTCCGCTATAGCAGGATTATCTCCTGGGAAGGCGATTCGGGAGACCTTGCCTGCCGGGCTATCCGGGGCGTTGGTTTCATGAACCGGCGCGACGGCCTGGTCCATAAAAACGTCCTTGCCCTCTACACCCATATCCACGCGGTGGGAACGCCTGCCTGGGCCGGCTCTCTGGTACAACAGGCCCTGAAATTCAAGGGTCGGGCAACGACCGCAGTGGTTAGTGGTTAGTGAATAGTGAATAGTGAAAAAACAGGTCAAACATTCGCGCGATCATGTCAATTCTTGAGGGGTAATTTTATAGGTAACGCTAGTAGCTTGTAAAAGTACTGTTTTATTTGTATCGTGATTTTGGTTGGTTGGCCTCATAGATCACTTGAATGAACTTTGGCGCAGGAAAGATGGAATTAACCGAGAACTGGACTATTGAGAAGGCCAAAGAGCTCTACGGCATTACCAGATGGGGGCTCCGATACTTTGACATCAATGACGAAGGCGAGGTTGTCGTCCGGCCCCTGAAGGAACGGGGCGCCTCGATTCCCATTACCGGGGTCATTGCCGAGGCCCTGGAGCAGGGGCTGCACTTTCCCCTGCTCGTCCGGTTTCAGGATCTCCTGCGCGACCGGGTGAGCAGGATCAACACCTCATTTCTGGCCGCCATCGAGGAAATGGACTACAAGTCGAGTTATCGGGGGGTGTATCCGGTCAAGGTCAATCAACTCCGGGAGGTGGTCGAGGAGGTCTTGGATGCCGGCGCCGAATTTCACTACGGACTCGAGGTGGGCTCCAAGCCCGAACTCTTTGCCGCCCTGGCCATCCACCGGGATATGGAAAGCCTGATCATCTGTAACGGCTATAAGGACGATCAATATATCCGGGCCGCCTTCCTGGGGGTGAAGTTGGGTAAAAAGGTGATCCTGGTCATCGAAAAGCTGGAGGAAATTTATCGCATCATTGACCTTGCCCAGCGCATGGAGGTGTCACCCATTATCGGGGTCCGGGTGCGGTTGATGAGTAAGGGCAATGGGAAATGGGCAAAAAGCTCCGGTGAAAACGCCAAATTCGGACTCACCACCCAGGAGATCCTGCTGGCCTCCAAACTGCTAAAAAATGCCGGTCTCGGTCATTGTTTCAAGCTCATCCATTTTCATATGGGCTCTCAGATCCCTGACATCCTTTCCATCAAGAAGGCGGTGCGGGAGGCCGCCATGTTTTATGCCAAGTTGAAAAAGATGGGTCATGATCTCGACTATATCGATGTGGGCGGCGGTCTGGGCGTGGACTATGACGGCAGCCGTTCCACCTTCCATTCCTCCATTAACTATTCCCTGAACGAGTATGCCCGGGATATTGTCTACAACGTCATGGACGTCTGTGATGCCGAGCACGTTAACCAACCGATCATTGTCACCGAAAGCGGCCGGGCCGTGGTCGCGCATCATACGGTGCTCGTGGTGGAGGCCTTCGGCAGTATTAAAAAGCTCACGAACGGAGAAGAGATCACCAAGCCGGCCATCAAGCACAAGCTGGTGGAAGATGCCTGGTATACCCTCACCCACATCACCCATCATAATCCCCTGGAGGCCTATCATGATGCCCTGCAGCTCAAGGAAGAGGCCCAGACCTATTTCGGGCTCGGTCTTATCGACCTTGATGTCAAGGCCGAGGTGGAAAAACTCTTCTGGCTCATCAGCCAAGGGGTCTTGAAATTATACGAGCACGCCGATTATATCCCAGATGAGCTCCAGGATCTTGCCAATGATTTCAGCGATCAGTACATCTGTAATTTCAGCGTGTTCCAGTCGCTCCTCGACCACTGGGGGTTCGGTCAACTGTTTCCCATCATGCCCTTGCACCGGTTGAATGAAAAACCCGAACGGAACGCCACCCTGGTCGACATCACCTGCGACTCCGACGGCCGGGTGGGTAAGTTCATCGATCTGTACGAGGAGGGTAAGACCACTCTACCTCTGCACCAGATCAATAATGACGAGCCGTACTATATCGGTATCTTTTTGACCGGCGCCTATCAAGACATTATGGGCGATCTCCACAACCTCTTCGGCCGGGTCAACGAGGCCCACGTCTTTCTTGATCCCGACGAGGAGACCGGTTACTATATTGAGGAAACCATCCCCGGCACAACATTGGCACAGGTCCTGGAAGTGGTTCAGTATTCTGAGATCGATCTTTCCCGGACCATGAAGAACCAGTTTGATCTGGCCATCAAGGAGGATCGGCTAAAACCCAACGAGGCCATGCGCCTCCTCGCCGAGTACGAACGGGGCCTCAAGGGATATACCTATCTCAGGTTGGGGTAGTGAAAACGGAAAGTGTCCAGGTTGGTTAGGTCTTTAGACTGTAGTCTGTTAGGCAATGGAATCGAATGATTCCTGCCCAGGGCGGCGGATTCAGATCGGGGTCGGTATCGGAATCGGTATCGTCTTTCTCTATTGCTAACAGGCTAAACCCCTACAGTCTAAACAACCTGAGTAGTAACTATCCAGGTTGGTTAGGTTTTTAGACTGTAGTCTTTTAGGCAGGAAATGGATCGGAGGATGGGAACGCTACGTTTCAAAATCGTCTTTCTCTATTGCTAACAGACTAAACCCCTACAGTCTAAATAACCTGAGTAGATTATGGGAGGAGAGGGTCGAGCGTCATTCCGGCCTTATCGTCTCTATGACCGAATCAACCGTCTGGTAGATTTCGAGATCATCTCCGAAGATGTCATGGACATTTTTATGGTTGATCAGGTCTTCGGTGATGTACTGGGTCAGGTATTGACTGATGAAATTAGGGTTGGGAACAATGGCCCGGATCGGGGCGATCTTATACTGGATATCGAATTCCTCCATCTGCGAAAGTCTCCGGAGTTTCTCCGAGAACAGCTCCCGCAGGGCCTTGTCCGAGTCGGTTTCGATGATGTGCTTGTCGAGTAGACGGATTACCAATTTTATCGCCAGGTCATCGGCCCTTTGATAGGCCTGCGAGAGCATAAATTTCCGTTCCCGTTCCCGTTTTCGATCGATCCCTCGCAGCGTATTTTCCGGCGAACCGTATCCCATGGCCGTCTTCCTTTATAGAGTTGTTCCCTTATCGTATTGTTTCTTGCTGAATGGGAAGGGTTTTTTCCTATAATCTTTTTAATTTACCTTTTTAAAACAGAGGTATATCATCTTTGTCCTCGTGAGGAAAGAGTTTTTTCTCTTTGCAGTAAAATACCTGGTGATAACGGTCGTATCTTTTTCCCGTTTTTTTTGTAACTACTTACCATAATAACTGAACATGATGCTGGATTGCCAATGTCGTCATGCCGGAGGTGTTTTTATCCGGCATCCAGTCTTTTATCTTGGCAGAAGAACTGGATTCCGGCTCAACAGACTGCCGGAATGACGTATTACATGACAAGTTCTGCCATAACTGAGTAATTACCTTTTTTCCCCAGTTTTTTAGAGGCCGGCGAATAACAAAGTGTTTTTTCAAAATAGACCAACCCCATTTACTTTCAGGTTTCACATGCACCTACGTCGATTACCCATTCCGATTATCAGCCTGGCCCTTCTTTTCTTTTTTCTCTTTTCCACCCTTAATTGGGCTCCGGGGGGCAGGCAATGCTGTTATGCCTTTTCGGTGGGTGAGGAGCGTGAGTTGGGAGAGCGGCTATTAAGCCTTATCCGCAAGGAATTCACCCTGTTGGATGATCCCGATATCACCCGGTATATGGCAAGTATCGGCCAACTCGCCCTCAAGGAGGCAGGGACCCAGTATTTTGACTATCATTTCTTTGTTATCAACGAAAGGGACCTCAATGCCTTTGCCGCGCCCTCGGGTCTCATATTTGTGAATTCCGGCCTCATTGAGACCATCAGTAGCGAGGATGAACTGCTCTCGGTGCTGGCCCATGAATGCGGTCATGTGGTGAGCCGCCATATCGCAAAAAGGATGGAGAAGAGCAGCAAGGTGGGAATGGGAACCATGGCCGGGGTCCTGGCCGGCATCCTACTGGGGGCAGCAACCGGGGCCGGAGGGGAACTGTCGGAGGCCGTTATCACCGGGTCGATGGCGGCCGGGGCTACCATGAACCTCAAGTTTAGCCGCGAGGATGAGGCCGAGGCCGACCATCTGGCCCTCGACTGGATGCAGGCCCAGGACCGGAATCCCAAGGGGATGCTTGAGCTCCTGCGAAAACTTAGGCAGATGAGGCGGTTGACCTCGGGGACTCCTCCCCCCTATCTTCTCACCCATCCGGAGCCGGAGGTGCGGATGGGTTATGTGCAGGACTGGCTGGCGGATCATCCGGACCGCACGTTTCCGGCGGTGGACCAGTTCAACTTTCTGCGAATCAAGTACCGGATCTATTCCCTGACCAGGGAGCCGGGAACCCTTATTCCCCATTACCAGAAGGAGATCTCGCGAAAGGACACCCCGGAGTTTGACCGGTCCATGGACATGTATGGTTTGTCCCAGGCCTATCTTGCCAACGACAACCTTGATAAGGCGGAAGGTACGCTTAAACAGGTGATGGAGCGCTTTCCCGACCGGAAGATACTCTCGGCGGATTTGGGGGTTATCTATTATAAGGAAGGTCGTTATGAGGAGGCGATCAAGGCCTTAAGCATTGCCCGTGAGGATCAGGTCCTCGATAGTTATCCCACCTTTTACCTTGCCAAGACCTATCACCAGACCGGAAACCTCTCGCAGGCCCTAACCATGTATGAGGGACTCTTACCCTCGCTGCCCGATTATTCCAAGCTCTACTATGAGCTCGGAAACGTTTATACCCAGCAGGACAAAAAAGGTGCGGCTGCCTATTACCTGGGCGTCTATAACTGGCTCATCGGGGATGTCAAGATGGCCAAGTATCACTTGCGACAGGCCGTAAAGGAGCTTCCGGAACAGGATCGGATCCGGGAACTCGCGAGTGCAAAACTCACCCTGATTGAGGAATTAACCAAGGACGATGAATTTGAAAGTCGCAGAAAGGAGAGACGTCGCCGTTTGTAGGGGCGGGTTTCAAACCCGCCCCTACTCGTAGACCAACAAACGTGGGTGAAC
>CAZDYX010000219.1:0-6454 GCA_964509775.1 uncultured Desulfobulbia bacterium
TGAGGCCTAGTTTTTTGCGGATGCGGCAGATTTCTTCCCGGCTTTTTTCCCGAGTGCGGGAAACCAGTGCGTCACCGGCCGCTGCATGCCGCTCGCTGCTCGAGTCGTCAAACATCCCGTCATGGCATTCCGGGCAAAACCAACCAGCCATATTGGTAAGAGTGATGGATTCTCCGCTATAGCTTACGGTCTCTGTTCTGTGCTCTTCCCAAACCATTTTTCGATACCCGCAACTCGGACATTGTCGTGCCTTGCCCATCGCTGCCTCCTTACTTTTCCTTAAATTGAATGACGATGGCCCTTGGCTGGACAGTCACCTTGATGTAAGCGATTTTCCCGACCGGAGTTTCGGCGTGGTAAACGTCCTGCCACAGGGTGTGGTCGTGGTAGGTGGTCATGGACTTGTAAAAGTTTGTCGCAGTAAGCCCCAGAACCACCGACACCAACTCAGCGCTGGTCAATCCCATGGCAAGGCCGTTTTCACGGGCAAGGCGGCTGAATACGTTGATACCACGTTCCCGCACAATGGCGTGGACTTCGGCGAGGGCGTAATGGGGCATCCGTTTGTCCATATTTTCATCATTAACCATAATGGTTAGTTCGTCAATAAAAAAAAGAGGCGGTTGAAGAGAAAACCTTCTACCGTTTCGGCCTTACAGGGGATGTTGGCATGTACGGGGCCTTGCTTGGAATGTTGGGTTTCGGTTCTCAAGCCGACCTGTAAAGCTTATATTTCAAGACTGGACCCTATCGCTTTCGGGGTGTGCTCGTCCATGGCGGCAACCCCATAAGATGGCTCCACTCAAAGGTCATCGATTCAAACCAGTCAGTCGCCGTCTCGAATGTTGTAAATGGTGCATGGAATGCACCTTACCAGGCTTTAGAATTTTATATTTTTATGGACGTCCCCTTTCTCCACTCTGCGCAGAATCCCCTCATCCGTATCTGAAAAGATTCGTTTACGGTAAAGGCAGCCCGGCTTAAAGGCGGAACACCGGAGCCTTCAGCGTACCCCTAAGAATTCTCCAGAAAGACCTGTTTTAAATCTTACGCAAGCTATGAATCTTGAAAGCGCTTTGATCCTGAAGGGATAGACCGCGAAATTCCCCCCTTGACACATTTTCAAGTTCCATGATAAGCATTTAACGGTATGCTCATCATTTTCTATTTGCATATTCATGGGGATGTATACAATTTTTTCAGGCCATTCCAATAACTGGTAAGTATTTCTCTGTATGGAGCTGCTTCATGACAAGGCGGTATATCATGGCTTTATCGCGTCTCGAGCTATTCCTGTTGATGAAGTCGAGCTTAACACGCCTGTTATTTACACTTCAATTACCTCAACCAAGACAGCTTTGTGATGAAGGAGGTCTCCATGGCATTATTGCCTGACTCACCGTGGGATGTCTTATTTTGCGCCACCGAAAAACTCGAAAGTTCCTTGTCTAAATTTTTAGATCAGGCGACCATGAAAGTTGGAGCTAAGCGGGGGCAGGTATTTTTTCTTGATGGGACTACCGGGACTTTGTCACCTGTGCTTGATAAGTCCGAAGAGCAGGGATGTTGCACGGCCGGATAGACGCCTCCCATCATTGATGAGTCTTTCCGGAATAAGGCACTCGCTTGGGGAGGGGAGCATTTGTCGGAGCAGGTTGCCGTGCCCCTACTCCTCCCTGATGACAAGGTCGTTTTTGGAGTTATTCTTTTTTCTTTTGACGGAAAAAGCCAGCCTCCCACGCATAAAAACCAGGTCGAACTTTTCTGGAACGATCTGCGATCACTCGAAAGAAGAAACTTCTTGTTACGATGGCTTCAGGCAACCATTTGGGAGGAGATTCGACTTGCCGGCGGGGCGCCATTGAATCTCAAAAGTGAACTTGATGTTTTCATCAATAGGCTGCGGGAAGCCTATAAGCTTTCATCATGGCCACAGCCGGACATGATATATGTGCAGATTGTCGATCATGATCAACAAACTATTCGAACCGTTCGCGGATTTGGAATGCCGCTGAGTTTCGAATATATCCCTGCTCACACTCTTGATTCCGATGATATCCAGTCCTCGGTCGTTCGTACTCGCTTGCCAGAGTGTATTGTCGGTTTCGACAAGCGTTTTGATCAACGGATTTTCGATCAATACGAACATGAGAAATACAGCCGGTTCTGGTTCCCACTTTTTCCTCTGCCCATGAATATGAAAGGAGAGGATGGAACCATGGAAAAATATCTCAGGGAAAGCCTTTTCTGGCGGGTTGAAGTCGCTGTCGAAAGATCCAAAAAAATGAAAGCCGATTGGGTCGGTGAGGCAGCCCCGCCTCCTGGACTGGTATTCGGCACCGTGGAGATCGGTTATTACCGTAAGAATCTGTCTGAGTTTAAACTCGAGCCCTGGGGGCAAAAGCACGCCACTTGGGCTATGGCCCGAGGTTGCATCCTGGGGGACCGGCTTTTTCCAGTCACCCACGCCGGCGCTTTAGATAGGATGGGTTGGGCGCTCACTCTCCTGGCTCCGGAGAGAAGGCTCCGTTTCCGTTATGCCGCGGCCCATGGTCGTATCGTTGAAACACGTCATTACCCAGCTTCCCGCCCATGGAGGACGGCTGTCCCAGAAAGAGAAGTTCAACTCGAGAATGAACATATTCTTAATGGAGAAGTAATTCCAGACTGGGAGGAGCAATCTCTCTTGCTGCTGGAGCAGGAACACCCACCACAAAGTGATCGTGCCGGAATACGGGTGGAGGCCATCCGCCGAACAAAAAGGGCTGCGGAAGTTGCCTTGCATCTCTTTCGAGGTGCTGTCTACCCTCAGGAATTGATGGTTCCGGACCGTTCGCCGATCGCCATGGGGGTGGAGGTCGATGACACCACCGTAAAGGCCATTTGCGCGGAGGCAGTCCAGATGACCAGCGCCAGCCGCTGCTTGGCCTTTTTTTTCGAATTACGGAAGGAGGACAAGAAGCACCCCATCTGGAGAATCAGACCAGCCACGGACTATATGCCCCCCAATATGTCTACCAATATGTCCGAATATCATACATCCGGTATGCCTGATGATTTCGTCAGCAGGGTGGAGCCGGGGGCGCGTGCAATCGTCTCCAGAAACATCGCCAGCTACGATAGTACACTTGCCGTTGGATCTGTAAAATATTCGTTAGTCCTGCTACCTTTGGAACTTTCAAAGGCAGTAGTCGGGGTCTTGGTCCTCTGCTTTCCGCCAGGGAGGAGATTTAGGGATTCCGCCAAGGCTGATCTGGAACGCCGGATTCCTCGCTGGGTATACCGGGTACTAATCCTCGACCTCATCTCACATAACCGTTTTTCTGCCCTTACGGCTACTATTCGGGAAAACATTAAAAAAGCACACGAGAAGGCATGTGGAACACCTCCTCGGTTGGACTGTGTACAAGCCTTTATTGAGGAAGTTCTTTACTTGAATTCCAAGAGTGTGAATCCTTCTGCAGCCTGGCTTACAATTTGCGAGCAAACGCCTGGCGGCTCCACCATACTGGAACGGTATTGGTGCACAGGGAGACCTCCCGATGAGATTCAGGTTCAACGATACCGGTTTTCTCCTGCAGAGCCTGCAGAGCTATCAGGTCCATGCAAAGAGGCCTGCGATTCTGGAGACACTGTCATCTTCAGCGGTAAAACGAAAAAAGAGAAACTCAAGAAGCTTATTGCTACGTTGCAAGATGAGGCAAAAAATCGCAAGGTCCAGAACGACCAGGAGACAGCGGAACAGCTTCTTAAATTCGTCCATGCCATTGAGCCGGACAACTCACCAACCACGATCATCACCTTTCCGGTCGTGCGGGGGGGAGAGAAAAAAGGTTTGTCGAGAGCAGCCTACACCTGGGTTCTCGAAGGTGACCTTTATTTCGACGCAGAACACCGGAGACTATTGGAAGAGTTAGGCGTGGTTCTGGCTGATACCCTTCAGCAGGTTCGCCAAGCTGGCCGACGCCGCCAAGAAGATGAATTCCATGCCTCTCTGGAACGCTTTGGTCAGGAGCTTGCAGAAAAATATTCTTTCGACGATTCTTTTGGTGCTTTTTTAGGCCTGTTATCCGGCCGTTTTGATACAAAGTTGGCCGAAGACATTGTCTTCTGGCTTCTGTCCGCTGACCGTTCCCAACTCGTTGCCCGTTCGGGTCGGGGCACGGTATGGCACCCGCTGATCAAGAAAGGCCTTGATGTACTCGATGCCAGCAAGCATCCTTCTCAAGGCTTTTTCCTGACCCGGCAGGATATTATGGTTGACAGCCCTTTTTTTCTGGTAAGCCCGTTGGTTGGACCTGAATCCTCAATCCCTGGCATCTATAGAAGAGAGGCAAATCCAAACCGGAAATGGTATCTTTCTTTCCCCATGGTAAATGCGGCGGGTGATGTCTATGGCGTTGCGGACTGCCTGCTCGACCTCCCTTTGACAATTGTTGAGGAGGATGTTTTGAGAGGGGTCTTGACCAGGGCCAGTGTGCAGTTCTTCTCGAAACTTACAGAGCTTCGTTACTGCCTGACAGGAGAGATTACGAATCAACTTTTCACGAAGACGGAAGAGTGTCTTCGTGAATTTCGGACCGATGCAGCTTATGATGAAATCGTGCGCCAGATCAGCGACTTTTTCAACTGTGAGTACTGCGATCTTTTTCTCGAGCGGACAGGGGACGTGCTCCTCTATGCAACGACACGAGAGGCCGGTCCGAAAAATGACACGGAGCGCTTCCGTTTTTCCCTCCGGAAGGAGCCAGCGAGGGAACTGTTTGCCCTCTGCCTGCAGCAGAGAACTCCGGAACTTCAACACCGCTTAGACCCAAAATCGGTCATTGATTCTTCTCATTTTTCCGTCGACCTACAGAAACTCCTTGCTGGCTCGCTTCGCGCAGAGCGTCTGGCCGTCCCCCTGCGGAATGGTACTGACGACACCTCTGCCGTAGTAGGTATTCTTCACATAGAAACACCGAAAAAGCGATGGAAGGACGCGAATTGCCCAGATGCGCCAACGCTGTTAAAACGGTCACTGCGTTTCACCGAGGAGGAATTTCAACTAGCCAACGACCTGGCGCCTCCCCTACAACGGATATTACGAACCGTACAGCTTGTGGAACAGCAGGGGTGGCTTGTCCGGGACTTGGGCCATTCTCTGGGCCATCCCCTGCAGGCACTGCGGTCGGCGGTTAGTAACATACGACGTTCATTGGCAGAGGAGAAAAAGGTTGATTATTTGAAACGCAAAGAGATGAACGATGAGGTTGAGTACGCCTTCCGCATCGTTGCTGATGCCAGAGATCGTTGGGGGTTCTTCACTACCCCACGCCAACAGGGCCATAAGTATAACTTTAAAGAAGTTCGGTTGAAGGATTTCATAAAAAATTGTTGTGACTTTTTGACCCCGGCAGCGGCGTTGGGAAGGAACCGTATCACCTATCCCAACCTGCAAGAGCTTGATCCTGTACCCGTGGAAGACGCATGGTTGCGGATCGCTATTATCAACCTCCTTGAAAATGCCTGCAAGTATTCCTGGTTTAAACGAAATGTTGTCGTCTCCCTTACCGAATCAGGCCGAGGACAGATCACTATCACTATCAGGAACTGGGGGATTGGCATTCCCAAGAAGGACATAGTGAACATTTTCAAGCCTTACTACCGTTCCCGAGTTCCTGACGCGCGAGGCACTCGACCTGGCAGCGGTATTGGCTTGGCAATCGTACGGATCGCCATTGAGGAGATCCTTGGTGGTAAGGTTTCAGTGGAGAGTCATCCGGACCGGGAAAATCAGGTCGCAACCGACGATGGACCGGGGGGAATCCGCAACAAGGAATTTGAAACAACCTTTACAATCCGATTAGACCGGACAAGGCTCAACAGCCTTGCACAACACGATCATATACTGGAGAGGAGAGAGATATGACCGAACAAAAAAAGAAGGTCCTCGTGGTCGAGGATGATCCGGCAATACGCCAAATTTTACAGGGGTTTCTTGGAAGATATACAGAGTATGATGTCAAGGAGGTTAATGACGCACGAAGCGCTATGGAATATTTCAAACAGCATCCACATGGACACTTTGATGCTGTTCTCCTGGATATCATGATGCCCTATGGGACCCCACCGGCTCTGGAGGAACTGCAAAGCACGACAGATCCGGATGAATTGGAAACCGGCTTACGACTGCTCCGCTGGCTGCGTGAGATACTTGGCGAGGAAACAGTATGGGTGGCAGTGATAACCGCCAGGGCCGTTCCACGGGTGGCTGCCGAGGCACAATCACTCTTGAAACAACGAGGTTGTATTTATTTTAAGCCGTTTGACGATCTCCGTGTTGAACATGATTTGGCAACCGCCCTTGGCGTGTCAAGTAAGGTCCCGCCCGAACTACAGTCGGCTGATTGAACATCGTAAGTACCCAAGCATAAACTTCTTAACATTTTAGTGAGCAAAGTTGATCACGTGC
>CAZDYX010000220.1:0-6449 GCA_964509775.1 uncultured Desulfobulbia bacterium
ATGACCATACCCTATGTCCAACTCTAATTGGTCAAGTTATTATGTAACGCATCCTAAGAGACCACGACCTACATCATCTCCAGGATTCCCAGACACTGTAACCATACGGCCATCATGGTGGCGAAGTGTTCTATGGCTGCCGCGCTGCCTGACATTTTCAAAGCCTGCTTTTTGTAAAGCGACCAAAACTTGCTCAACTTTCAAACAGGGTAACCGATCCATTATACAGCCATTTCCACAGTCACCTTTTGAACGCCGACAAACTCAGAGGCATGTTTCATAGCGTCAGGATCATCTTCCAGGCAAAGTGAAATTACTTCTCGGATATTCTCTAGTAATTCCTCAAGTGTTTTGCCCTGGGCATAGCAAGCGCGCAAGACAGGCACCTCTCCAACATAAAAACCGTCTTCATCACTTTCGACGACCATAAAAAAATCATTTTTCATACGTCCACCTCAGTACGGTCTCTTTTACGCATGCCTTTTGTTGGATATTTGTATCCTCCGCCAAATTGGGAAACAACAAGAGATGAAACTTAAAATATAGGTTGTCTCCCATCCCCGCTTTGATGCTCCCGTCATGCAGCTTTACGGGGTTCGATGGAATCGAGTTCACCGCCGATCTCTTGGTGGGCTAGATCAAGCTCATATGCTTTTTGAAGATTAAGTCAGAGGTGTGGTCCGGTACCAAATCACTTGCCGAGGCGCAGGGCAGTATCGGCACTGATCGTCCTTTTGCCGGCAATGATCTGGGTAAGCCGGTTTGCCGGGACATGGATGGCCCTGGCGAGTTCAGTCGCGCTTATCTGCAACTCTTCAAGTTCGTCAGCAAGGATTTCGCTGGGATGGATAGGGGTGTTGGGCATAGTGTTCCTCTTCAGTGACAATCAACGATTTCGACATCACGCGGCCCATCGAGGTACCACGCGAAACAGATCCGCCATGGATCATTGATGCGGATGCTGTATTGCCCCTGACGGTCACCGCTCAATGCCTTGAAATGGTTACTCGGCAAATACATCAGCGCCTCCAGGGTGTCGGCGGCATCCAATACCCGGAAGCGTTTTTCCTACGGACTGCATGTTCACGTCGGATTGGTCTCCACCCCGTCTCACGACGGTGCAGTTACCTTTGGTTACCGGGAGCGAGTATCTCCCGGAAGAGAACTTCCACCTCTCAGATCGCGCCTGCTCCCAGGCGCACGGATTCCAGCTTTCGCCGGAATGACGAACAGAAACTGCTGTATCAGGGAAAGATGCTTAAGTTAACGACATTGGAATCGGACCTATTAAACATGAAAACACCGCCCCCCTGTGTTGCGGCATAAATAGTCCCCTCATTCACCGCAATGTCTTTCACGGCCCTTACCGAAAGGCCCGACATGTTCCAATCCGGAAAAGGCAGCCAGTTATGGCCCTTGTCCGTCGATACATAAACTCCCGAATAGAGGTCTGCGGCAAAAATATTGTCCGGGTTTGCCGGGTCCGCCGCGAGTGAGGAAATATAAGGGTTCGGGGAGTTGAAACCCGTATTGTTAGGCCCTGTCCATGATGCTCCGTCATCAGCGCTTATCCATATCCCCCCGAATATCTCTCCGGCGATAATATACCCCGGTTGTAATGGGTCGATCATGAGAGTTTCTATCTTCCTATTCCCCAGGCTGTCTATATGCTGCCAATCCGCCGCTCCATTGGAGCTTTTATACACCCCGTTTGAAGTCGCGGCGTAAACGGTGTTGGGATCGGCAGGAGAGACCGCTAGTTCATTGATATTGTATCCGTCAATAATTGAACTCACTGGCGCGAATGAAACCCCCGCATTTATAGATTTATAAAGAACCGTTCCTAAGGGAGCAATGGATGAAAGAATAGATGACTGATTCGTGGGCTTTGATATCCCCACATAAACGATATTTGGGTCGGAGGGGGCAAATACCATCGACTTAAAACCCTGTCGGGTTGACGGTTCATTACTCACCATTGGATGTCTTAACACCTCAACAAAATTCCTGCCATTATCTTCGGTACGGTAAATACCTCCTCCCATCTCTTCTGATATAAGAAAGATATTTGAATCAACGGGATTAATAGAGGCAGCATACCATTCAGGGTTCGTCTTTGCCTCTCCGTTGGCTATTCCTGTCCAATTGGCCCCGTAATCATAGCTCACAAACGGTCCACTTCGTCCGATTGCATACACCGTCGAATCATTTCCGTCAAAAGTTTTCACTTGCTGAATATCCGAACCTGCGTAGCCTTTGCTCCAAATTTCCCATTTTTTTCCCCCAGTCCGGGAACGGAAGACCCCTCCTCCATAGTTGTTCACAAATATCAAATACGGGTTTTCAGGATCGACAGTAAGGTCTATAGGTATGCCTGCCCTCACTCCCGGAGGTCCCCAGGCATTATCATGAGAGAACCTCTTCCAGTTCGAGCCGCCGTCTCCACTTCTATATACTGCAAAAGAGCTTGCGGCATAAGCGATATTCGGTTTGGACGGGCTAAAATTCACTGTTGTAATTACATCGTTTGAAATTACCTTGCTCCAAGATGTGCCGCCGTCTGATGTCCTGAACAATCCGCTTGTTATTTTATTGTCATACAGACCAGAGCACGCGTTATTTCCTGTCGCTGCAAAAAGTATTTTCGGGTTGTTAGGATGCATCCGGAGGCTTCCGACATAAAGGTCACTGAGTCCATTGTTTATCGGACTCCAACTATTTCCTCCGTCATGACTTTTTAAAATCCCAACCCCTCCCGGTATTCCGTTCGAACAGTCGGAGTTATAAGCTTCTCGGTCGAAAATACCTGTTGACAGATATAATGTATTATGATCAGAAGGATCGATAATCAAATATCTCGCAAGGTTATCTCCCTGCCATATCAGCCTCCAGGACCCGCCACCGTCAATTGTTTTATATACGCGGCCCTTGACCCTATAGAATTCCCTCCCTTGAACATTAGTCGGAACCTCGGCTTGAGTATAAACAACTTCCGAATTCCCAGGCTCTACCGTAAATCCCCTGAAGACTAGTCCATTTTCCCCGTCGAGCGTAATTCCGTTATTCTTCAATTTCCAGGAATACCCGCTGTCCACGCTCTTGAAAACCCCGAAATTCGACCCCTCTCCGAACGTACCTGCCCATATTATATTAGGGTCGTTCGGATCTATCGTCAGACTGAAGATATTTACGGCGTCTCTTGTGGCACCCCCTTTTATGGAAATGCCTGAATTGGTCTGATACCAGTTCTGCCCTGCATTGTCGCTCTTGACGACCCCGGCCCAATTGTCTGTGACAAACATTATGTTCTTGTTGAGGGGATGAATGCGGACGTCGTAGCCCAGCCCCCCGAGAGGACCGCCTGTGCTCACCCAGGGGACCTGCGAGTAATCATCATATGAAGTTATTACAACATCATCAAAATGGACATGGGAAAAATCCAGAGTTTCAAATGCTGCGGGTCCGGAATAGATCGGGCTGCTGTCGGTATAATTTATTTTAAGAACACCGTCGACATAGACTTTTATATTTCCTTCATTGCCGGAGATTTCGACTAAATACCATTGGTTGGGCGAATGCTCATCTGTAATTCTTGCCAGATCGGTATGCGTCTCGCAGGGCGAGGTCTTTGATAGATATAATTCGCTTGTATTAAATCCGATGAAATACCTCTCACAACTCCCGGTTCTGTAATTTATATGTACCCCTGAATTTCCGTCTATAAGTTTAAGTTTGACCTGCAAACTGTAATTATGTGCGCGAAAATCAACCCGAGCAAAGGAATGGCCAGAGCCGCTAAGGACATAATTGCTTTCGTCTTCTTCGACCTGCCAGCCTGTCTCTAACTGCCAGCCGTCGGCATCCCCGTCATCAAAACCGTCCTGCAAAAGGACTGTTTGTGCAAAACAATGAGCCCGGAATAATGAAAACATGACAATCACCAGGCAGAAACAATATGCTTTAAATCCAATTATTTTTTTGAATCCTTTTTGCATGTTCATCTATAATTCCCCCTATTGACAACAATGCTATGTAAGGCAATCTCCATATCTGGAAGCTCAATGCCCTTTTCTTCAAGCCATTTCCTGTATGCTCTCCGATATATCAATCTTGTTGTAATATATACCAGTCCGGTCGAACCTTTTTCAAGTCTGAATTGATAGCTCGAAACATCAGAGCCGTTTGCAGGTATCCTGTTGTCAGATTCCACAGTAACAGGCCGCCATTGGGGCGCAGGATATTCAGGCCGAAAGTGTCTGAGTTTCTGACTGTCAGCAGGATAAGGACTTACGTCCCTTAAGACTTTGGCAAAGCCTTTGCCCGGCAACCCGGCATAGTTATCACTCTCCCTTGCTCCTATCCCCCCCCACTCAGGAATTAACCCGCCTTCAATCATTTGCAGTCTGCCGTTTTCATCAAATGCCTCTATTAATAAAATCATGTTCCGCATCGGATTCCCTGTCGGGTAATGATGCCCGGCCTTTAGATTTTTTACCGTTGCAGTTATATTAAGTATATTATGTTCTATAACTGCCGACGTATTCAAGTTTATGGCTTCACTCATAAATACGTTGTCCGCAACTCCGAAATTTATATGAGAAGGCACTGCTACCGGATTTCGATAAATACCCCCTTTGTCTTCTGAAGCAAATAGAGACATTTTAACCGAGGACTTCATATGACAATCCTGGCAATGAATATTGTTTTTTGCGTAATCGCTATCCGCCCACTCCTGAAATTCGGAATAGACCAATACATCCCAGAACCTGCCATTGTGACAGGGAGCGCAGTAATTGCTATTTTTATATAGAAGATTGCAACTGTCATCTCCTGGAAAAACATCGTCATAAGGGCCGTAAAAGATTTGCCGCCCATCGGTCGGTCTGTTAAACTTGATGGACAGAATTCCGGGATATCCCCCTGTCTTGTCAAGTTTGACATTTTCTATCTTATGGCAAAGATCGCAGAAAACACCTTGCTTTTCAACGCCGGTTGCCTTATTTGGGTCGGAGTTAAAAGGGTTGTTGAGCGCCATTGCAGGAACATGACAGGCAGCGCAATTACCGTTGGAATTAGGGAAATCTATTTTATATCCGGGTGCAACGGCTTTTTGACCTTTTTCTCCGGTTCCATTAAAAAAAGTGAGAAATAACTGATTCGTTGCTGAGCTGGAATGAGTGCTAGCAAGCCATTCCTTTACTATTTCCTGATGGCATTTTTCACATGCCTTTTCAACCGCTTCATTTTCATCCGTCAGATAATCGCCACTATTCAGGGACGGGATCCATTTGTAATCTTTATTATCTGTTTTATGAATGGATTTTAATTCAACGCGGTAAAAGCCGTTTCCCGTCAATAGAGGTTGTCCTCCGTTAAAATATCCGGATTTCCATGCAGTTATATTTTTCAATTTTTCCCCTCCATCACTCGACAGGACAAAATTTCCGTTCCGGTCGGTTAAGGCCGCTGAATCCGTCCCCTGAACTCTGACAAGCGCGTTTACAATGGGTTCCCCTTCACCGTCAACTACTATGCCAGGAAAATCACTGGCGTATGCATTTGAATAAACAGATAAAATTAGAGATAATAGCAGCGCTGAACATGTTGTCGTGGAACAAAAATGAACCGGGACAAATTTTGCTCGATTTTCCATTTTTAATAAAATCTCCTGTGGTCACAAAATTCAGTTGGATTTCTCCAGATGCGATTGCCTGCCGGCACCTGCCCGCTGCATCCGTCCTTCCGACTGCAAACGTTCCCCGGTTAAATCACGCATTCCTTCAGAAATGACACTTCGCGACATCCCCGTTACCTCATGGGCTACCTTGAACCCGCCACGTCCAAAGGCTTTCGTCTCTGTGGCTGCCCAAAGTCTCCGCCCTTTCTCATCAAGGTGTGGCCATATGGTTTAAAATCGTGTGCGCAATTGGTCGAATATTGTCACGACCCAAATCATGATAGATAAGGGCTGAAAAGTCTAGTTTATTTTTGAATAGATCCTTACGATGCGTAGCGTTGCTGCTCAGCCCTCAATCTTTGCGAAACTCGCGTTGTTCATTTATCCGGCAAAATAATACCGATCTTCGATTTAGCCTGCATTTCGGGAGCTGTAACAGCGGAGCATGTCTATCCTCGGCTTGTCGCAGTAGGAGTCTGACCAACCTTGTCGGAGAAAATCAAAGTCCCGTCAGCGGGCGACTCCACCGGCAAATGATGGAATAACGATCGCACTCCGAAAGGGTGCCAGCATTGATTGAGCAAGCTGCGCCCCATCCTTCAAGTATAATCCCGCCGCACCAGGACATCACGGGGTTTGGCGCCGTCCGCCGGGCCTACCACGCCCTCCTTCTCCATGATCTCGATCATGCGGGCGGCCCGGTTATAGCCGACCCGGAGACGGCGTTGGACCATGGAAATAGAGGCCTGCCCGGTCTCACAGACCAGGGCCA
>CAZDYX010000221.1:0-2052 GCA_964509775.1 uncultured Desulfobulbia bacterium
GGGGCTCGATTGGAACGATGCTACTCGAACTTCCGTTACCTGGTGAACGGTTACCCCCCTGACCAAAAGAAAAGGCTTTCCATAAGATCTACGAGTTTAGTCGCCCATGCCACCATTGTCATGAGTCGGCATATCTTTCTCGCCTTTGAACAGCGGCTTCATGATGACCACCGGACGATCGGCATTCTGTTTTTCGCCTGTTCCGATGAAATCCAAGATGAGTTACATCAAGTCAGAAAGTTGAGTCCTTATTCCGGGCGTAGAACCAGATCCCGGCCTCGCCGTAATTGCGGTGATCCGAGAGGACGAGACACCCGGCCCTCTGGGGAAGAGCAGCCCGTGTTTCTTCCTCGACAACGACATGGCCGTTTACTGCGAGTAATTGCATTCGTCCAATATTATTTAAGATCTCAAGCCCTAGACCCTGACCATAGGGCGGGTCGAGAAATATGAGATTAAAAGGTTCGCCGGCAACGAATTCCTGTAGAAAAAAAAGGCCTTTCCGGAGATCCCGTTGGATAATCAGGGATTGTTCGGAAAAGCCGCAGAGGAGTATGTTTTTTTTGATCAGGGTGACCGCGGCCTGGGCAAGGTCAATAAAAAACGCCTGTCTTGCCCCGCGGCTTAAGGCCTCAAGGCCCAGGGCTCCGGTCCCGGCAAAAAGGTCGAGGACCTTTGCCCCGACAGCTTCTTGGTCAAGGATATTGAAAACTGCCTCTCGGGCCCGGTCAGAGGTGGGCCGTATCGTTCGATCCCGGGGGGGGAAGAGTTTTCGCCCCTTTGCCGTGCCAGCAATGATCCGCAAGGTTCTATAAATAGTCCCTGATCAGGATCTCGGCAATCTGTACGGCATTGAGGGCGGCGCCCTTAAGGATATTATCGGACACCACCCACAAGTTGATGCCGTTTTTAATGGATTCATCCTCCCGAATCCTGCCGACCAGGGTTTCAAACTTGCCGACGCACTCGAGGGCCAGGGGATATTTCAATTGGGCCGGGTCATCAACTAGCCTGACGCCCGGGGCATCGGCAAGCAACTCCTTGACCTCGTCCGGCGTGATCTTTTTTTCGGTTTCAATGTTTATCGACTCGGAATGGCCGTAAAAAACCGGTACTCGCACCGTGGTGGCGGTGACCCCGATTCCAGGTTCTTCCAGGATTTTTCTCGTCTCATTGACCATTTTCATCTCTTCCTTGGTGTAGCCATTGGGAAGAAAGGCGTCGATGTGGGGCAGGCAATTGAAGGCAATCTGATAAGGATAGACCCGGGGCTCGGATTTTTCCCCCTGGACATAGGCCCGCACCTGGTTTTTGAGCTCCTCGACGGCCTTGGCCCCGGTGCCGGATACCGCCTGATAGGTGGAGACGACAATCCGCTTGATCCGGACCCGATCATGAATGGGTTTTAAGGCCAGCACCATCTGGATGGTGGAGCAGTTGGGGTTGGCGATGATCCCGCGTTTTTTGTATTGGGCGATGGCATGGGGATTTACCTCGGGAACAACAAGGGGGATGTCCGGCTCCATGCGGAAGGCGCTGGAGTTGTCCACCACCACCGCACCGCTTGCGGCCGCTGCCGGGCCAAACTCCAAAGAGCGAGCCGCGCCGGCCGAGAAAAGGGCTACATCTATCCCCGCAAATGAGTCCTTGGTGAGGAGTTGGACCGGAAAATCAACGCCCCGGAAGCCAAGTTTTTTGCCTATTGATCGTTCCGAGGCAAGGAGCCGCAATTCTCCCACCGGAAAATTTCGACGTTCCAGGACCTCAATCATGGCGTTACCAACTGCACCAGTCGCGCCGGCAACTGCTATATTAAATGTTCTTTGATTGGCATTCATTTTAGTTACCCTTTTATTGGTTTTTTGTAACTACTCAGGTATCGGGAGCAAGAATTCAGAATTCAGAATTCAGGAGTCAGAATGCGGAAGCCGGCAAGGACATTTCAAGACTTGTCAGAATACGGTAATGTTTTCGAATGTTGTATTCTGACTCCTGACTCCTGACTCCTGAATTCTGTATCCCATTAATTACAGGGCGCTCGCCACGAGATCG
>CAZDYX010000221.1:2062-6438 GCA_964509775.1 uncultured Desulfobulbia bacterium
GCCCACCTCTTTGGTCCCGTATCCCATTTTCCCGGCGGCAAGGCTCTTGAGCTTTTCCGCCACCACGGATTTAACGGCATTTTCCATGGCCCCTGCAGCCGTCTCTTCACCCAGGAAATTAATCATCATCTGGGCCGCGCAAATGGCCGCGAGGGGGTTGATAACATTTTTTCCCGTGTATTTTGGGGCAGAACCGCCGATGGGCTCAAACATGCTTACCCCTTCCGGATTGATGTTGCCGCCGGCGGCAATACCCATGCCGCCCTGGATTATGGCACCCAGATCGGTAATAATATCACCGAACATGTTATCGGTCACGATCACGTCAAACCACTCGGGGTTTTTGACCATCCACATACAGGTGGCGTCCACATGGGCATAGTCGGTGGCGATGTCGGGAAATTCCTTCGCAACCTCATAGAAGGTCCGCTCCCAGAGATCAAAGGCGAAGGTAAGGACATTAGTCTTGCCGCACAGGGTAATCTTTTTCTTTTTGTTGCGTTTCCTGGTGTATTCGAAGGCAAACCGGATACACCGCTCCACCCCTTTGCGGGTATTGATGGACTCCTGTATCGCGACCTCGTCCGGCGTGCCTTTCTTGAGCACGCCCCCGGCGCCGGCATACAAGCCCTCGGTGTTTTCACGGACCACCACAAAGTCGATATCCTCCGGCCCCTTGTTTTTGAGCGGGGTATCCACCTTGGGATAAAGTACCACCGGTCGCAAATTGATATATTGGTCCAGGGCGAAACGAAGATGAAGGAGGATGCCCTTCTCCAAGATCCCCGGTCTGACATCGGGATGGCCTATGGCGCCGAGGAAAATGGCATCATGATTCGTAAGCACCGACACCGCGTCTGCCGGCAGCACCTCCCCGGTCCGCAAGTACCGGTCGCCGCCGTAATCAAGTTGGGTCAATTGTAAGGTAAAGTCAAATTTACGGGCAGCGGCATGAAGGACCTTGAGCCCTTCTGCCACAACCTCAGGCCCGGTGCCGTCTCCGGGAACCACGGCAATTTTATAGGTCTTTCCCATGGGTTATTATCCTTAATTATAAATGATTTATTGACGGAAAAATGATGGAAGGTTTAACCCTTGGCCATCTCATTTTTGAGGTATTCAAGGCGATTTAGGCCATTTAGGTAGGCCTTGGCCGAGGCGGTGATGATATCCGGGTCAGATCCCTGACCAACCACCACCTTGTCCCCTTGCTGGAGATGGACCGAGACCTCTCCCTGGGCATCCGTGCCTCCGGTAATGGAGCTAACCGAAAAGTTGAGGAGTTTACTGGTGGTGCCGACCATCTTGGCGATGGCCTTGAAGGTGGCATCGATGGGACCTACGCCGATGGCCGCCTTGCTCACCTCCCGCCCTGATATTTCAAGATTCACGGCCGAGGTCGGGGTTACCCCGCAACCGCTCATAACGGAGAGGGAGAGCAGTCGGTAGGTGTCCGGTATCCGGAAGACCTCATCCATTAAAAGCGCTTCCACGTCCTCGTCGAAGACCTCTTTCTTTTTGGCGGCCAGATCCTTGAACCTGCCAAAGACCCGTTCAATCTCATCATCGGTGAGGCTATAGCCCAAGGTATTGATCCTATCTTTAAGTGCATGCCGGCCGGAAAGTTTGCCCAATACCAGGCCTCCCTTGGTAAGACCGATGTCGTGCGGGTTCATGATCTCGTAGGTGGACCGCTCCTTGAGTACGCCGTCCTGATGAACGCCGGAGGCATGGACAAAGGCATTGGCGCCGACAATAGCCTTATTGGGTTGGACCAACATGCCCGTGATCGAGGAGACCAGACGGCTGGTCGGGTATATGTGCTCCGCGGCAATATCGGTCTTAAGGTTCAACCGGTCCGAACGGGTCTTGATGGCCATGACAATTTCCTCCATGGCCGTGTTGCCGGCGCGTTCCCCGATTCCGTTGATAGTGCATTCCACCTGTCGGGCGCCGGACTCAATGGCGGCCAGGGAATTGGCCACGGCCAGGCCCAGGTCATTATGACAGTGGACACTCACGATCGCCTTATGGATATTGGGGATATGGGTGATAAGGTAGCGGATCTTTTCAGCAAATTCTCCTGGCAAGGCATACCCGGTGGTGTCGGGAAAATTTAAGGTGGTGGCGCCGGCCTCGATAACCGCGCTAAAGACCGCGCATACATAATCAAGATCACTGCGAGAGGCATCTTCGGCCGAGAATTCCACATTGGAGGTGTATCGTGCGGCGTGTTTGACCGCCGCGGCCGCCATCTCCAGGACCTCATCGCGGGTTTTTTTGAGTTTATAGCGCAGATGAATATCGGAGGTGGCAAGGAAGGTGTGGATCCTTGGGGAATCCGCGCCCTTTAACGCCTCCCAGGCCGTATCAATATCCTTGGCATTTGCCCGGGCAAGACCGGCAACCTGAACCCCCTTGACCTTTTCCGCGATGGCCTTCACACACTCAAAATCGCCCGGCGAGGATGCCGGAAATCCTGCCTCGATAACATCCACCTGGAGTTTGGTAAGTTGCTGGGCCAGTCGGAGTTTTTCCTGCATATTCATGCTGGCGCCCGGTGATTGTTCACCGTCACGCAAGGTGGTATCAAAGATAAAAATTTTATCGCGCATGGTCCTCTACTATTTCCGTCAGATGTTCCTGTTTTTTTACTTCCCCCTCTATCGGATCCGTTGTAATCGCCCGCCACAGACCATCAGCCGGTCCGGAAAAGGTATAAACAAGGGCTAACAGGAAAAGGGTTACCTCTGGCTCTGTGGCGATCACCATGATCAACAACACCATGCTGACCAGGGTGTGAAAGGGTTTCCTCGCGGTGGTCTCGGGATGTTTGAAACTCACATAGCGGAAGGTGCTTACCATGAGATAGGACAAAAAATAGACCAAGAGCAGGATGGAAATATGCTTTATCGTACCTGTCGCCCCGAGAAAACGGGAAAACAGAACCGCAGTGGCAATCGTACAGGCGGCGGCAGGACAGGGAATCCCGGTAAATGCCATATCCGCCCGGGGCGGCGTGATATTGAAGCGTGCCAACCGGAGTGCCGTAGTAGCCACATACAAAAAGGCTGCCAACCATCCAAAACGGCCATAGGGTTTCAAGGCCCAAAGATAAGCCACCAAGGCCGGTGCTACGCCAAAGGCCACGAGGTCGCACAGGGAATCATATTCCATGCCGAATTTACTGGTCGTATGGGTAAGCCTTGCCACCCGGCCATCGATGGCATCACAGACAGCAGAGACTATTATGGCCACTGCCGAGTGATAGAAATCACCATTAATGGCAGAAACAATGGCATAAAATCCACCCAGGAGACTTGCAGTGGTAAACATACTGGGCAGCAAATAGAATCCGCGACGGGAGCGATGCTCCTTGTTACGTCTTTTATTTTTCATGTCCGTCTCCTTAAGTAGGGGTTTAGGGGTTTAGAATTTTAGGTGTTTAGGAGAATGGAATTTGTTCTGCTGAGCACTGCAATCTGTCAGGGCGGCGCAAGCGCACACCTTTCCAAAATATTCGACGAGACAGTTCCTGTTCTTTTTATCTGACCACCTAACTACCTACAGACTATCCACCTATCCACCTGAGTAGGTGCCAAATTTTTTATGAAAGATACCCCAACACGGTCTCACCAGCCTTGACCTTTTGTCCGAGCGATACCTCAAGCTGCACCTGCAGGGGAAGGTAGAGGTCTACCCGTGAGCCAAAACGGATAAGGCCAAATCGCTGTCCCCTGGCAAGTTGATCCCCCTTGGCGGCCCAGCATACCACCCGTCTGGCAACGAGACCTGCGACCTGGACAACAGTAAAACGCTGTTGTGACCCGGTGGTAACGATAAGCGCGCAATATTCGTTTTCCAGGACGGCCCGGTCGGTGTTAGCGGCAAGAAAACTGCCGGGGTGATAGTAAATCGCGTTTATCGTACCTGGAAAGGGCATACGATTTACATGGACATTAAAGATGTTCATGAAGATGCTGATCCGGAAGACGTGCTCTTTTGTAAACCGATCATCAAAAAGCCTTTCAATGGCTATTATCTTGCCGTCGGCAGGCGATACCACGACATCCTCTTCATTGGGGGAGATACGTTCCGGATCACGGAAAAACGACGCGATAAACGCCGTGATAAATATCCCCATTACGCTTATGGCCTCATAGCCGAGGATGCTGAACACTAAGGTCGTAAACGCGGAAAAGGCGATAAATGGATAGCCTTCCGCGGCTACGGGTATTTGCGGTTTCTGCATTGGCGTAATTGGATAGTCTAACCCCCATGCCCCGAGGGCACAACGAACAATGAAAATGGAATCCAGGAGCCAGGAGTCAGGAGTCAGAATTCAGAATCAGAAATAGAGAGCCTCGCGAACCCCC
>CAZDYX010000222.1:0-6426 GCA_964509775.1 uncultured Desulfobulbia bacterium
CTCTGGGGTATTGCGGAGAATATCCCTGACCTTTTGAATCTCCTTGGAGCCGGTTGACAAGTCTATCCGGTCAGGAAGCACAGACGCCTCTGCCATTGTTTCCGGGCTTTTTTGCTCCTGGACCCGGTTGTTTGTTTTGACCTTTTCCGACCGTACTTGAGGGAAGATATCGCTTACCTTCATGGCCCGTCTCCTTATTAGAAAGAATTATCTTAACCATTTCTCTTGCCGGGCCAAGTCCTCACGAGGAGGTTTCGTACTGGCCCGGAAAAATCCCTGAGAACAACAATGTCTCATCCTACAACCTACTTATCGTTCTGAGGAAAATAAACTTAAAAAATAATTTTTCCGGCCTCGTTGCCCCTGAACAAACCAAATCTGCTGTTGGTTCCCCCAAAGTCGACGGCAAGAATTTGAAGGGTCATACCATGGGAAAACCTGCTTTTTTCCAGGCCTCGACCCCACCAGCCAGAACCTTTACATTTTTATAGCCTTTTAAAAAGTATTCTTCTGCCCGCCGGGCAGCAGTCGCCTCGTTCGGTCAGGCGCAATAAAAAATGATCTCCTGCTTTTTCGAGATAAAGGTAAGGTAAGACTCAAATTCAAGCAGACTCACCGATCCCTGGAGACGCGCCTCCTGGAATTTTTGATCATCATCGTAGGCGCAAACGAGAATGGCAGTATTGCCTGCCATTTTTCTTGCCTCTTCTACCGATATCCGTACTGGTTCCGCCATGTTTTTGCTCCTTTGTCCAAAAAATTTTTTTACCAAAAGGCCCGGCCCCAGTCGTTGATGCCGACCGGGGCAGAGACCTCGGGAATAGAATCCCACTTCTTCCAGCCAATGGTCTGTTTGGATACCGCATCGGCAGCAGCAGCAGAGGTTGGATATTCCCCCAGACGTTCCTCTTCGAACCAGAGTTCAAACTTGCCCGATACATGTTGAGCTATCCAAAAGACACCAATCTGAGATCTAAAATACCACATAGCAACGGCACCTGATCAGTGTATAACCATCTTGGTTCCCAGCGCCTTCTCTTCCAGCATCCTTTGCACGCTGGGAGGCGGCGCCGGTTCCACCCAGTGAACGAAAGACTCCCGGACCCGATCAAACGAACCGTTATCCTCCTTGCACTGCGGACAGATGCTATCGGCGCTATCCCGATACATGATCACCTTACTTGCCGGCTCGCCGGCCTTATCCACCGCCGCCATCTTCCGGCACCCACAGTGCAGACGGACCACGGCCACGCCCACGGCATCCGGGCTTCCTTCAATAATTCCCTCGATCATGGCCTGTTCGGATTGAAGTGCCGTGGGTCTTGCATCTTTTCCCTTTTTGCCTTTCTTTTTCATCATGTTTCCTCTTTGTCTGATTCTTGGCCATAGGCAGCCTCGATTTCCTCTATCAATACCTGCGACTCTTCCCATTCTTTGTAATACCTGTTTAGGAGCCGGTCAATCTCTTTATATTCCCTCGTCCAGTCAATTATCCCCCCTCCAGGCCTATAGAGGTCCGGATCGGCCATCCGGCCTTCAACTTCGCTCTTCCTTGTCTCCAGCAATCCGATCTCCTGTTCGCAGGCCTCGATCTTCTTCTTTAGCGGGGTAAGCCTTTGGTCCCTTTTCTGCCGCAGCCGGGCCTGCTCCTGACGGGCGGTCTTGCCGCTGGCCTTTACCAAGGCCTTGGTGGAGAAATCATCGTTTATTTCTTGAGGCCCGTTATCAACGGAAAGACGCGCCAGGTAATCATCCAGGTTCCCCTCATGGAGGGCAGCCCGGCCGTCTTTGATCTCGAACACCTTATTAACGAACCGGTTCAGGAAATAACGGTTATGGGAGATTACGATAATGGCGCCGTCATAGCGGGCCAAGGCCCTGGTAAGAACATCCTGGGATGACATGTCAAGATGATTGGTGGGCTCGTCCAGAATCAGGAGATTGGCGGGCGTAATAAGCATCTTGGCCAGGGCGAGCCGACTTTTCTCGCCGCCGGAAAGCACCTCGACCTTTTTTCCCACGTCATCCCCCCGAAAGAGAAAGGCCCCCAGAAGCGAACGGATCTGGGTAATGGTCATCCCGTGTTCGACCTCGGCGAGGGTCTCAAGGATTGTTCGGTCAGGAATGAGTTCCTGGGCCTGATGTTGACCGAAGTAGGAGGGTATTACATTATGGCCGAGCTTCACGGTCCCCTGGTCAGGGGACTCAAGCCCGGCAAGTATCCGGGCGAGGGTGGATTTCCCTGCCCCGTTCACCCCTACCACGGCGAGACGGTCGCCCCGCTGGAGCGAAAAGGAGACGTCGGCAAAGACCATGCCGGTGTCATACCTTTTGGAAAGGCTATCAACACTTATTGCCGTCCTGCCGCTCTGGGCAGCCGGCGGGAAACGGAAAGAGATAATATCTTCATCATCTTCGAGCTCGATGAGCTCCATTTTGTTAAGTTGCCTTAACCGGCTTTGCACCTGGCTTGCCTTGGTGGACTTGGCCCGGAACCGTTCCACAAAGCGCATGGTCTGTCGAATTTGTGCCTGCTGGTTGGCATAGGCCGCCCGTTGGATTTGCTCGCGACTTTCCTTCTGGGCACAATATTGGGAATAATTCCCCTTATAGATGCTGAGCCTCCCCATGCTCAATTCCCAGGTAAGCCGGGTAATATTGTCCAGGAAGGTCCGGTCATGAGAGACGATCACCATGGCCCCGCCATAGCCCTTTAAGAAATCCTCCAGCCAGAGAAGGGAATCAAGATCGAGATGGTTCGTTGGTTCGTCGAGCAAAAGTAAGGAGGGCTCGCCAAGAAGGAGTTTGGCGAGCAAAAGCCGCATCAGCCAGCCGCCGCTGTAGGTATGGCAGGGTCGATGAAAATCCTTTTCTTTAAATCCAAGGCCGGAAAGAACCTTTTCGATTGCCGCCTGCTGTCGGAAGATATCGGCCTGTTCAATCTGGTGTTGTAACTCCCCCAGCCGGTTGAGGGCGACGATGGTTTCGTCGCTCGACTCCGCAAGCTCGCCCAACCGCTCTTGAATGCCGTCCAGTTCCTGTTGCAGGGCCATGACATCGGCAAAAACCGTCTGGGCCTCCTCCAATATCGTCCTGGAAGAAGGGATGGAGTTGATCTCCTGGGGAAGATAGGCCGTCTTGACATACCTGGCCCGATTAATAACCCCATCGTCCGCCTCCAGTTGGCCGGCCATGATCTTTAGCAGGGTGGATTTACCCGCCCCATTGACACCCACCAGACCGATCCGGTCCTGGCCATAAATCTGGGCCGAAACAGCGTTAAAGAGGGGGCGCGTCCCCAGTTGAATCGTGAGGTTGTCGATGGAGAGCATGGTTTGTTTTTAGGTTTTATGTTTCTTGTTGTTTCCCGCCCCTTTAAACAGGGGACGCTGTCGACATTGCGCAGAGAACCATCCTCTTCGGTTATTGAAAAAGTCCCTGCCGGCGGGACTCCCATTGCACAAGCGCTTCAATACGCCGGTAATTCCCACGCCTGACAAAGTCATCGAAGATGGGCTGCGGTATTTTCAGATACCGCCATTCGTTGAAGGTATCACCGGCCTCCTCGGAGGCGTATGTATCCGGGTCGGCCTTATCGGACTGGTGGATGATGAGCGGCGTCTTGACGATACGGTCTTCCACGGCCTGGGCAAGCGGATAATCCACCACGATCCAAGGGAAAAAGGTGCCGTTCTGATTCTTGGGCGTGGCGGAAAAATCGAGCCACAGGGCCAGCCCGTCCTGGCCCCTATTCTTGAGGTTGTCGTACAGGGCCACCAGGGTCTTGTGCCAGACGAGGTCCTCGTCGTGGATATGGAAAGCTCGGGGTTTTCGATCTCGTCGATCCGTTCCTTGCCGAACCGCGCCAGCCAGCGTTTGAACGGCTCAACTTTCGGCGACGGTATGGACTGGATGACCCGGAACATGGTCTCGGTATCGGCGCAGTCGGTAAGCCGCATCTTGCCGTCCGGGGCGGGCATTTTCAACCGTCCGATTTTTTCGAACACTTTATCATACCCTTCCTGGGCTAGTTTTTTCTTTAAGTCATTCCAATATTTTCGTGGCCGGTTGCTGTCGGTCAAAACTTCAATAATATCAATGATAGAAAACCACCATTCCCCATCATGGAGTAGTTTGCGAATCCGCTTACCCTCAAACAGCGCAACTTTGCCACTATGCGATTCCTGCATCATGTGATCCTCCGATCAAGTCTTCCGTTTATTGCCATCAAATTCAGTGTTCCACTTCTGCACCAGCGTCGCTCCGGCAGATCCCTTGGAAGTCGCAGCCGCAGCATCGTTCCATCCGGCAAAGGCGGTTCTCCTTGATCGCACGGCCCGCCTCTACGATCGCCTCTTCCGACTGCCAGAGCATGGTGTCGTCCACCAGTTCGCGGACGGTTGCTCCGGCACCCTCGTCAAGGTTGTAGATTTCGACTAAATTCGCCCTGCTGCCGGTGAGCTGCTGATAGCCCAGAGCATAGATGTGCAACTGCTGGCGGGTGACATCTTCTTCCTGAGAACGTTCCGTGGACTTGAAGTCGATGATGATCACTTCGTTGGTGTCGATCCGGCGGATGAGATCGATGCGGCCGGCATGGAGATTGACATCATGCATCACTATACCTGAAACCCAAAGGTTTTCCTTTACTGGTGTGAGGCGTAGCAGCGCTACGTCGAGGATTTCGGAATTGAGGATCACGAAAGACCTTGGTACCCCCTTGTGGGGTGTGGCCCAAAGGCGGGATGCGAAAATTTGAAGTTATTTTTGTGCGAGCCCTAAGTCAATGACATTGGGTGCAGATCTAGAAAATCCGCCAGGGTCACAATCCGGCAGCTCTCGAATTCGTCCAGGTTAAGCAGATGCCGGTCGCCGGTGACGATAAACTCTGCCCCGGAGCACTGCGCGCATTCAAGGATGCGATTCTCAGGCTCCTCGACAAGAACGTGGAGCGACTGCTCCGATTTTACCACCAGGGCCACAGCAGCAACGTGTTTTACCGCCTTTTTGACCGGCTCGTCATCCAAGCGGAATTTCTCCCGCAGTTTTTTCGCCATCTTGGCAAGAATGGGAACCGACGTGTAGAGTTCAATCGTCCTGTTTACCGCAAGAAGAAACGCTGTTTCGCCTCGCCCGCCCTTGGTGATGAAAGCGGAGATATAAATGTTGATGGTCTCGTAAAAAGTCGAAATTCCTCGTTTTTCGTCATTCCGGTGAAAACCGGAATCCAGTATTTTCAATGAGTTAAGTACTCTCTGGACCCCGGTTTTCACCGGGGTGACGACTTTTTACGAATGCATCAATGTTGGTGTCAAAGACGATTTTGCTCACTAACGGTCCTCGAAGACGAGGCGCTCGATATCCTCCTCGGTTATACCCATTTCCTTTCTCACCCCCGTGCCATACTCCTGGAGCGCGGAAAATTCTCTTTTGAATTTTTCCTGCTTGTAGAACGTAAACATATCACGAAAAAGCTCGCTGATCGTCTCGCCCTGAATGCTGGCCAGCTTTCTGTACTCACGGGCGGTTTCCGGAGGGAGGGAGATTGTCATGACGGTCCTGGTCCTGGGGCTCATAAAAACCTCCTTTGTAGATGGTATTACCTCATTACGACCCGAAAGTTCAAGAGAAATTGTGCCGCCCGGGCAGGAGAGCCGGGGGAAGGATGCGAAACGACTATGGGACGACAACAAGACAAAAAGATCACCAACCTGTACGCCCTGTTGCATCTTGCAAAGATGTTATGTTATCTTTTTCCCCGTCTTGACGCCGCTCATGAAAGGGTAGGCAGGGGTCAGGGGCCAGAAGTTGGGAGTTAGGATAAGGGACATATTAAAATGCCATTTTTGCCGTAAAGGGACACGTCATTGGCTTATCCCGTTTCCATCGCCTGGAAAAATCTGATCCACGACCGGGTTCGATTCGTCATCACCCTGATCGGCATCTCCTTTTTCGTGGTCCTCATTCTGATCCAGGTCGGCGTCTATCTCGGCATGATGTACAATACGGCCAGTATCATCAACAATACCGAGGCCGATATCTGGATCACCGATCAAGCTGCCGGTCAATGTCCGTATCGGGATCGAATAAAGACTGCGGCCCAGCCCTCTCCGGCCGGAAATTCGAGAGCCAGGGAAAGCCGGTTTGTCCGGTCAAGAAATGGCAATCGAGTCAAATGGGCATGGCCGGTCGATGGAATCCCCCGCAATCCCCTTCAAAATCGGGGGGGGGAGGGGACGTTTTGCTGGGCGAACTGAGCAACTGGAGCTACACGATCAAACCTTTAGCCGAAGGGTGGAAAATGTGAAGTTATTTTTTGCGGACCCATAGGCTGTTTGGGCCTGTTTTTGATCGGGAGCCGGCGGGCTTAACGCGTATTTTTCCTTTCTGACCTCGGCCTTCCCGAAAGCAAATTCTTATCACCTA
>CAZDYX010000223.1:0-5462 GCA_964509775.1 uncultured Desulfobulbia bacterium
GATGCGCGTAACAAAATAGGGTTGATGGCCATCGATCCTGATCTGTCCTTTGACCGATCCTGGGACAAAAAATCCGGATTCACCACCCAACAGGTTCTTGCCGTGCCCATTGTCTTTGGGCAATCCCTGTTGGGAGTAATCCAGCTTATCAACAAAAAGGGGGGCGGACCGTTCGATCCGGATGACGAAAGACGGCTGGCGGACATCGCGGAAACACTGGGGATCGCATTCCACAACCAGTACCGGCTGGCCCACAAGATTCCGCCCCGTTACGAACTGCTGATCAGAAACGGCATCGTGACGGAAAGGGAGTTGGTACAGGCCCATAATACGGCCCGCCGGAAGGGGGTATTCCTTGAGGAGGTCCTGGTGGATGACTTCAGGGTTGCAAGGGATGAGCTGGGCAATGCCCTCGCAACGTATTACGGTATTCCGTACGAGAACCTCGATGATAAGGACTATAACCCCTTGAACCTGATCAGGGGGACAAATATCGAGTATTTTCGGAAAGAGCACTGGATTCCCCTGGCAAGAGAGGATGACCGGATCATCGTCGCCATCAATGAACCTGATGACCACAACAAGTTGCAGGAAATCCGTCAACTCTTCCGCGCCATGCGGGTTGAACTGCATTTTGCCTTGAGAGGCGATATCGAACGGTTCATCAATTCCTTCGTGGCCCAGCCCAGGCCGGTCAACGGCGCAACCGTGGAAAAATCCTTCGGCGACATCCTTGAGGAAATGAGGGATACCGGGGAGGGATCCGGCGCGGCCGAGGAGGAATCCGAGACCAGCAACATTGATGACAGCGCCATTGTAATGCTGTCCCGAAAAATCATCGAGGACGCCTATCAGCAGGGGGCGTCCGATATCCACATCGAACCGTACGGCATGAAACACGATGCCGAGGTCCGTCTTCGCGTCGACGGCCAGTGTGCCAAGGTCCTTACTATCCCCCGGGTACATAGCAGGGCCGTGGTCTCGCGTTTCAAGATCATGGCAAAGCTTGATATCTCCGAACGGCGTAAACCCCAGGACGGCAAGATCCAATTCAAAACCGGCAAGGGCAAGAATATCGAGCTGCGCATGGCCACAATACCCACGGTTGGAGCAAACGAGGATGTGGTCCTGAGGATCCTTCCGGACAGTAAGCCGCTGCCGCTTAAGAAGATCATGCCGTCCGCAACCTTCGACCGTTTTGCTCAAATCATCCACCGTCCTTACGGCATCATCATGGTCGTCGGACCGACCGGTTCCGGGAAGACCACCACCCTTCATTCCGCCCTCGGCTTCATCAACACCCCGGAACGGAAGATCTGGACCGCAGAGGATCCGGTTGAAATCACCCAACGGGGTCTGCGGCAGGTGCAGGTCAACCCCAAGATCGGCTTTAATTTTGCGACGGCGATGCGGGCCTTTTTCCGCGCGGATCCGGATGTGATCATGGTCGGCGAGATGCGCGACCATGAAACCGCCAAAATGGGCATCGAGGCCGCCCTAACCGGGCATCTCGTGTTCAGCACCCTGCACACCAACTCAGCACCGGAGACCATTATCAGGCTAGTGGACATGGGCATGGACCCATTCAACTTCGCCGATGCCCTGCTGGGAATCCTGGCGCAACGTCTGGTCCGGACCATATGTCCTTCCTGTAAGGAGGCATATTATCCGGACCCGGAGGAGTATGGTCACTTAACAACGCTATACGGAGATTTTTTTGACGACCGGGTTCATATTCCCTATTCGAACACCCTTAAGATGCACCGGGCCGCCGGCTGTGACCGGTGCAAGAATACCGGCTATAAGGGAAGAATGGGCCTGTATGAGCTCCTTCTTGGTAGTGATGCCATAAAACGGTTGATCATCAGCCGGCTACCGGTGGAGGCGATAAGGCAATTAGCCGTTCAGGAAGGGATGACGACATTGCTGCAGGATGGGATTTATCAGGTTTTAAAGGGCCATACCGACATCCATCAGGTGACCGCTGTCTGTTCGAGATAATGATTATGTGTAATTACTCAGGTTGTAAGGTTCAAGGTTCAAGGTTTTAGGATTGCCAATTGACATTTCAAACCGTTTACCATGGCCTTTCTCTGACAAGGGCGTAAACCGGAAACGGTTTTGTAAACCGGGAACCTTGAACCCTGAACCTGAGCAGTTACGATGCGGCATGATTCCTTAAGGGAAGAAATATGTTCAAGCGTTGGACCTTTTTTTTCGTGTTGTTGTTTGTGCTTTTGGGATGCACCCTCCCTGCCTCCCAAGAGACAAAATATCTAAGGGCCGGAAAGGTCTACGGTAAGACCCGAGGTTTATTCAACCATCAATGGTGGAACTACTTTGAACGCGGCGTGTCCTTTGCCGAGGGCGAATTCTGGGCCGAGGCCGAGGCCGATTTTCTTCTGGCCATCAAGGAGCGGAAAAACGACCAGCGCCGCGTCCGCACCTATGGCATGCATTTTACCGACTATTTTCCCCACCGTGAACTCGGCGTCCTCTATTATCGCATTGGTCAATATGACCGCGCTCTTTTGGAACTCTTGGAATCCTTAAAAAATGAAGAAAGCGCCAAGGCCAAGTTCTACCTCAATAAGACCCGTAAGGAATTGATCTCTAAGCGAAATGCCGACCAGACGCCCCCGAGGATCACGCTCTTTTCCCCTAATGATCGGCTGGTTACCAACGAGGCCGACCTGATCCTTTCCGGGAAGGCCGAGGATGACACCTATGTGACCGAAATTAAAATCAACGGCCGGCCCTTGTTCAACGAGCTTGCCGAAAAGGAGCTTTCTTTTACGCATCGCCTTGACCTGGTGCCGGGTACTAATCGACTCTTGGTCCAGACCACTGATATCGCCGGCAAAATTTCCACGGTTGAACAGACCATTGTGCTCGACACCAATGGGCCCAGGGTTTCTCTTGCCGACATTGTTCCATCTGCGGACGGATCTTTGCGCGTGACCGGCTCCGCCCTGGATGAATCAGCCATCGTCTCCTTCAAGATTAACGGGACTGAAATTCCTGCGCATGGCAACGAGGTTACATTTTCAGTAACCCTTCCAAGTGCTAGGCTTGCATTTTACGCCAGGGATGAAGCCGGCAATGTTTCCGAGGAAACGCTTGATCTTCTTGCCGAGGGGATGAAGCCCACGGTGGGGAAAAAGGCCCATCCCGTGCTCCTGGCGGCCAATTCCCTTACCGGGCTGTGCCTGCCTCCCATGCAGCTTGCCGCTGTTGTGCCGAGCGCCAAGGGGCCGGTCATCCAGCTTAAGGACATTGTCGACGGCGAGACCACCTTCCTTGACAAGACCTTTATCGAAGGCAGTGCGCTTGCCGAGAACCAAGTCTCCTCGATATCCATCAATGAGACTCCTCTGCAGTTTCCGCCGGGTAAACGGGTGTTTTTTCATCATGTGGCACCGCTTGCCGAGGGAGAAAACCTTTTTACCATTGCCATCAAAGACGCGGCCGGAAATGAGACGCGCGAGCGCCTTACGGTCAACAAAAAAGTTGCAAAGGTCAAAGATATTGGCTCCCGGATGACCCTGGCGGTCATGCCATTTGCAGTATCATCAAGCAGCGCGGAGCTCTCCTGTCTCTGTTCCGATCTCTTCCAGACCCATCTTCACGACCTTAAACGGTTTCACCTTGTCGTCCGCAAAGACAAAGATCTGGAGGCGGTGCTGACCGAACTGAAACTAAACCAGTCTGAGCTGGTTGATCCGACCACCGCGGCCAGGGTCGGAAAGATCGTCGGCGCCGCTACTATTGTGAACGGCACGGTTTTTCAAAAGGGGGAGGCCCTTGAGGTCACCATTAATCACATTAACACCGAGACCACCACCCTGATGACCAGTCTCGATGTGTATGCGGAATCCACTGATCTTGCCACCATCAAATATCTGATGAACGGCCTCGCCTTAAAACTGCAAAGGCACTTTCCCCTGCTCGAAGGCCTGATCATCAAGATAAAAGGCGACAGCTATTACCTTGATCTGGGCAAGACGAGCGGGCTCAAACCGGAAATGGAGGTCATTGCCTTCCGGGAAGGGGCGCCCATTAAACACCCGATCACCGGCAAGGTGCTGGGAACGGACACCGAGGAGCTTGGGGCCTTGGTGGTTACTGCGGTGCAGGACGATTTTTCCATTGCCAAACCGCGGTCAATGAAGCCCGCATAGATAAAGGAAATGGACCGTATTATCACCCGGTAACTACTCAGGTGGATAGACTGTAGGTGTTTAGGTGGATAGGGAGGAATAACCATGCGAGATCACACAAAGCTAAGAGCAGATGAAAACAGTTTTACCGACTGTGACTCAAAACTTTTAGAGACCGAAGCAGTTTTATCACCCGCTAAAACTCCTCGTTTAAGGAGTCATTGATGAGTTCAGCAGATAATGAAATTGAGGATTCCGGGATTGAAATACTGCTCAAAGATCGCGCCCGACTGGACGAGACCCTGCGCGCTAAATACACCCGCACCCTGACCATCTTTTTTTGCGATATCAAGGGATTCACCCCATTTACCGAGGCCCATGGAAACATTGCGGCCCGTGCCCTGGTCCAGCGGTTGAACGACATCGTTTTCCCCGCCATTAAAGAGTTCAACGGAAATCTGGTAAAAACCATCGGCGATGCAGTCATGGCCTATTTTGAGGAGCCGGTGCCGGCGGTGAAATTCTCGTCCGTTGTCCAGAAACGGTTGCACCAAAGCAATAAGGGCCGGCCGCCGGCGGATCAGATCCATCTTCGGATCGGCATGAACCTTGGGGAGGTGATCCTGGATAAGGGCGACGTCTTCGGCGACGCAGTAAATGTCGCGGCCCGGATTGAGCCCCAGGCCCATCCTGATGACATCCTGATCTCCGCCCGGCTCTATGAGGCGGTGCGCCATGACCAGGAAATTCTTTGCCGTTTTGCCAAAAAGGTAAAGATAAAGGGAAAGACGCAAGAACATGATCTGTATCAGGTGGTCTGGGACCAAGACCTGGCAAAAGGGTATCTATCCGAGCAGCCGCAAGCTGCGGAGACTAAGCCTGAGAAGGCCCCGCGGCCGGTCCTCGCTACTATCGCGGTTTGGGCGCTGCTCGTCATTATTATCGCTGGAGCAGTTGCTCTATGGAATAATCATTCGCGGACCGCGGCGGTAACGATGACAACCGACCCTTATATCAATGGCTACTCCGCCCTGAAGGCGCGTGACTTTACCAGGGCCGCCATGGACTTCCGGCAACTGCCGCCGGATGATCCCAGGCAGGTGGAGACAAACGCCGCCTTGAGCCTTTGGCAAAGGGAGTACCCCCAGGCCCATGAGCTGGTCAGAGCGGCGATGGAAAAGGCTAGGCAAAGGATTTATGTCCACGTCATGCAGGGGGATCTTTTGCTTCAGAAAGGAGATGCCGGAGAGGCGACCAAGGAGTACCGGCAGGCACTTGCACTCAAAGAAGGATTAGACTGGC
>CAZDYX010000223.1:5472-5880 GCA_964509775.1 uncultured Desulfobulbia bacterium
CCTCGGAAAATGACCTTGACGAGGCGCTCAAGAGTTATGAAGAGGCGGTCCGGTTGAGCCCGGATGATGTTGACATCCTGACTAATTATGGTGTGGCGCTGGAGCGGGCTGGAAAGACGAAAGAGGCCCAAGGCTATTACCGGATGGCGGTGCAGGCCAGTCCCGCCGACGAGTTGGCCAAGCGCCTCCTGCAAAAGGCCCAGGAACAGGAAAAACTGGCGGTTGACCAGGCTAACAAAGAAAGGATAGATAAACTCGTTACCGAGCTGATCAGCCAATATCGGTCCCAAAGTGGTGCAAAACCAGGGGCCGCCGCAAGGAAATCAGGGAAGAAGAAACCCGCACCGCCCTATCCCTTATGGCTGGTTGGCCTTGAGGCAAAGGGGGACCTGCCTGTCCGCGAGGGCG
>CAZDYX010000223.1:5890-6421 GCA_964509775.1 uncultured Desulfobulbia bacterium
AAATGCTCCAGAGCCTGCTCGCTGAATTAAGGCTTGGTTCTTCTGTCCTTGCCGATCAGGAAACAGCACTCACCATCGGACGCCTGACAGCCGCACACCTGCTCCTAAACGGTCGCATCTACCGGCAAGGCGGTCAATCCCTGATCACCCTGAAGGTCATCGAGACCGAAACGAGCAAGATTTTGATCTCCCTTTCGTTTGAGCTAAAGCACGATGAATCGATCCGTCAGGCCGCCAAGAGGATTGCCGGCGACATCCTGGGTCAACTTTGAGGATAGTGGATAGGGGATAGGGGATAGGGGATAGTGGTCAGTGGTCAGTGGTCAGTGGTTAGTGCCAGATGACATTTGTTTTTGTGGCTCCCATGGCTTGGTTGCCGGTTTACAGTTGTCGGATTCCGGTTAAACGGAAACAACCAGGCCGAGTTGTTGCCTTAAGGCCCTTTAGTGACTTACCACTTATCTTGTTTGAAAAAACCTGATTGTAACGGATTTTGGGGAGCATATATTTAAGCTATTAAGGACGCCACAT
>CAZDYX010000224.1:0-6388 GCA_964509775.1 uncultured Desulfobulbia bacterium
GAAAAATTTGCGCGAGCCGCGAAGATTTTCGGGGTTAGTAGTACAGGGCGGGTTTCAAACCCGCCCCTACTTGTATACCAATAAACGTGGATGAACGGTTACTGATTTTGCCGACAATCAGGCTGCGCCCCTGAGCCACTCCACGGTTTTGTCTTTCAGGGCCTTATCGTAACTGAAAGTGATGCAGACCGTACGGCAGCAGCCGCATCCTATACATTTTTCGGTATCCACATAAATGGAGCCCTGTTGATCCAGGATGGCGTTGACCGCACAAACCGGCCTTGCGAAACATGAAGCGCAATTATGCTTACAGATTGAATTAATCATGATTTAGTACCTCCGTTGCGGTTGGCTGAAATCAACCCAAAATTTTATCTATCTCGTCTTTATCCGAGTCCATTACATAGGAAATGCCGGAAACATCGGCCGCATCCCGGGTCAGCGCCACCAGATCGTTGCGGTCGATATACTTGAGGGCGAATTTTCTGGAACCGGCCATGAGTTGCTGCAAGCCCTGCTTCATTCTGTCTATGTATGAATACATGCCGATCGCGCCGGCCGGGATTTTTGCAAAGTCCTTGCCGTATTTTTCCCTAAGTTGGGCGCCGACGGCAAAGAGCCTTACATAACCATCCGAGATATCCTCGCCTTCAAGCTCCATTTTTTCCCTCATCAGCTTGCCGTGGGTCTTGCCGACCATGGCCGCGGTCATAATGGCCCGACCAAGGCAGATGGCCTTTACATAGGGCGCCCCAAGGGCAATGGCCTTGAATATATGGTCTTCCAGGGAGAGTCCGCCGGCAATGGCAATGGGCGGAATATAGGCGCCCCTGGCTGCCAGCCGTTCACACATCTGATAGGCCAGGCATTCCAGTTGCACGGTAGGAATGCCCCACTCGTTCATCATCCGCCAGGGACTCATGCCCGTGCCGCCGCCTGCCCCGTCGATAGTGAGCAGGTCGATCTTGGCGTCAGACGAATATTTTATGGCCCGGGCCAGATCCGCCGGCCGATAGGCGCCGGTTTTCAAGGTAACGTATTTGGCACCCACAGAGCGCAGGTACTTAACGGATTTATGGAAGGACTCCTCTTCCACCATGCCCAGCCTAGAATGCCGTTCGAATTCGGTAATGCCGCCGGCCTTAAATGCCTGCACCACCGCCGGATTGGTTGGATCTGGCAAGACAATGTACCCCCGGCTTTTAAGCTCTAAGGCCCTTTCAATGGAGTGCAGCTTGACCTCGCCGCCGATGTCCTTGGCGCCCTGGCCCCATTTAAGTTCAAAGATCTCTATTCCCAGTTTTTCAATTACATATTCCGGCACCCCCAGCTTGGTGTCCTCCACATTGGCCTGAATAATGATGCCGCCAATGCCGTCAAACCATTGTTTGTAGGCGCTGACCCGCCGTTCCATCTCCGGGGATCTGATCACCTTGCCGTTCTTGAATTCGGCCTTGGAATCCATACCGCAGATATTTTCGCCGGCCACGACAATAACACCGGAAATCGCAGCGCCTACCGCCATGTCTTCCCAGTTTATCCGGGCAATATCCGTGGAGCCGACCGCTCCGGTAAATACGGGGAAATTCATTTTGATACTGCCATCAGCGCCAAGGACCGTGGTGGTATCAACGGCCGGGAAGGTGGCGATGTCGGAATCAGCCTCGATACCGACTGCGCCGACCGCCGTGCCCTGGATGTTGAAATGCGAAAAATCAACCGGATAGTCCTTTTCCGAACCCGCGGTAATGGTTCCGAAGGGAGTCGGGTAGATGACCTCCCTGCCCTTTAGGGCTGATCTGCCTATTTCACAAGGGCCTTCGCAACCATCAACGCAGGTGACGCAAATCCCTGAACCAGGGGCCGGATCAACTCTGGTTGTGGTAAGGGTGGCAGGACTTCGGTTGGGTTTGCTAAAGCTCATAATTTGTTCTCCTTATCTCGTAGTTTTTGGTCCATTGGCCTTGATAACGATGTATCTCTCCCCTTCTTTCAAGGGAAAAGGTGTGCCGGGCGGAAATCGAAACGATCGAAAAACTAGGTCGGAGGGGCGAAGAGCCTTAGCTGTTGCGGCAATGACTTGCCCCATGACGCGTGTTAGAGCGAAAAAAACCGAAAGGGTCTGATTCACATTCTTTCCTGTAAATGGTCGCTTGCGGTCTATGAAACGTTGGTCTTTGTTGTGGCAATGGGTTGCCAATGTAACACGCCAGAAATGTTTTTCAATAAAAAAAACTACATAAGTACGAACAGCTCAGAGAAATATCCCCGAATCCCCATCCGACTACAGGTCGTATTCCATGCATCAAACGGCAATTTTGCCGAAACATGAATGCTTGCCTTGAATTGGATTTTGCAGGATTCGATGGAAATCTATTATGTGAGCCCCTGTTCTGCCAGGGCATTTGGCTTTCCGAATTGCCATGCTTTCGGCAAAATTGCCATTTGATTTAGATTGAAAATAATCTTTGGATCGGATATTCATGTTTCCATGGTAACTACTCGGGTTTCGGGAGGAATTCAGAATTCAGAATTCAGGAGTCAGGAGTCAGAATGAGGAAGCCGGCGATGACATTTCAAGACTTTCTGGTAAAGTTCTTGAATACGGTGATGTTTTCGGGTTGAAATAGTTACTGGAAGAGGTCAGTAGACTACTGGAGGCGTATTCATGTAGCATTCTGAATTCTGACTCCTGAATTCTGATTCCTGAGTAGTTACTTTCCATGAATGATAAGACCGAGAAAAAAGAATTGGCCATCCTGAGGCTTCTGCAAAGCGCCGGCAAACCGCTCGCGAGCTCCAGACTGGTTGAGAACCTCCAGGCCATGGGGTATGAGGTCAGCGAACGGACGGTCCGGCATTATTTTCAGGATCTGGATCGCCGGGGCCTGACCGCCAATTTCGGCAAAAAGGGCCGGGTCATAACCGCATTGGGCCTGCAGGAACTGGACAGCGCCAGGGTCTTTGACAAGGTCGGGTTCCTGACCGCCAAAATTGATCAGTTGACCTATCGGATGAGTTTTGACCTTTACAAGAGGAGCGGGACGGTCATCACCAATATCAGTCTTGTCCGGATTGCCCAGCTTGCCGAGGTCGCCCCCCTGGTTTGTCGGGTTTACGAGGCCGGGTACTCGATGGGCGAGCTTATGGCCATCTTTGAACCAGGGGAGCAGGCGGGAGGAATCATTGTTCCCGAGAACATGGTGGGGCTCGGCACGGTCTGCTCCATTACCCTGAACGGTGTGCTTCTGGCCCATGGCATCCCGGCCCACTCAAGCTTCGGCGGACTTCTTGAGCTCAGGGGCGGGCAGCCGACACGATTCGTCGAGATCATCAGATACGACGGCACCAGCCTCGATCCCCTGGAGGTCTTTATCAGGAGCGGGATGACCGACTACATGGGCGCCATTGAAACCGGCAATGGCCGCATCGGGGTGGGATTCAGGGAACTGCCCGCGGACAGCCGCGATAGCGTTATCGCCCTTATCCGGAAACTTAAAGATGTTGGGCTGGGCGGGTTCCTGATGGTCGGCTGGCCCGGGCAGCCTCTTCTGGATATTCCGGTGATCGAGGGACGAATAGGGGCAATTGTCATCGGCGGTCTCAATCCGGCTGCTGTCCTTGAAGAAAAAGGCATAAGGGTGGAATCAAGGGCCCTGGCCGGACTAGTGGAATACGAGAGGTTATTCCATTACCGGGAAATGGAGAGGCGCATCCGCTCGTTCTTCTGAGATTGCCGGCTCATCGCGGATTGAAGGGAAGATGCCAAACGAATGGTGCGCTAGCCTTGATTCCCATGAACCCCAAGGCGCCTAACGTTTCGGCCTGCAAGACCCCGTATTTCTGCCATATTGGTTTTTAGAGATTTGCTTTTTTCTGTACTTAAAAATACCATACCACAAGATCAAATCATATCTTTCGTGCCTCGGCCTCTCAGCTTCCAATTCTGGTGCTATATCTTCTTCAGTAATTTTAAGCTATTAGTAACAAGTATGTTTTTCTGTTGACATCACTGACAATTTTTAATATTGTGGTTGTATGGTTTTAAATACAAAAAATGAATTAACAGACCCACGGCGTTTCTTCCTTGAGCCTTCCAACCCAGCTCAGCGCCAGTATGAGGCATTTCGCGCCTTCTTCGTCGAGCAGATCCCTTCCGCCGAAGCCGCCAAACGCTTCGGCTACACTCCGGGCAGTTTCCGAGTCCTCGTCCATCACTTCAGACACAATCCGGACCAACAGTTCTTCCTTTCGCCTCAAAGAGGTCCCGACTCCTCCCCCAAGTCCGATCCGCTCCGGGAGAGAATCATCGCTCTACGCAAACGGAATTTCTCTATCTATGACATTCGGGATCTTCTCCGACAAGAGGACCATTCTCTGAGCACCTCCGCTATTTCTGCTATCCTCAAGGAAGAAGGCTTCTCCAAACTTCCGCGACGCGGTGATGACGAACGGATCGACGCACCTCGCTCGGCTCCTGCCGATGCCGCCAGGGTCCAACTCCGTGATCTCAAGCCCCGAGTGCTTCGCACCAAGTTTGGAGGACTCTTCCTCTTTCTACCTCTCCTCGCCAAGATTCCACTCGATGACATCCTTCAGGAAGTGGACTTCCCGTGTTCCAGTAAGATCCCGGCAGCCTACGCCATGCGCTCTCTCCTGGCGCTCAAGTTGTTCGGCAACTCAAGGCACAATCATGTCATGAGCTATGTGTTCGATGAAGGTTTGGCCCTGTGGGCCGGCCTCAATGTGATCCCCAAAAGGGCATTTTTCACCGAGTACAGTTGCCGGGTTAACCCTTCTTCCTATCCGAGCCTGATGAAGCTCTGGTTTGATGAGGTCGGAAAACTTGGGATCGAGAGGGGAGTTTCTTTCAACCTCGACTTCCACACCATTCCTTTTCACGGAGAAGATGCGCTCCTTGAAAAGCACTACGTCTCAAAACGTTCTCGCCGTCAAAAGGGCTTACTGGCCTTCATTGCCCAGGAGGAAGAAAACCAGGTCTTCTGCTACATCAATGCCGATCTGAGGAAAGAGGAGCAGAATAATGAGGTGTTACAATTTGTGGAGTTCTGGAAGGAGAGAACCGGAAAGGTACCCGAAGAATTGATCTTTGACTCGCGGCTTACCACCTACGCCAACCTAAACCAGCTCAACGAGATGAACATTAAGTTCATGACATTACGGCGTAGAACAAAAAAACTTCTAAACGAACTCCATGATCTGCCCTTGAGCGCATGGAGAAGGATTGAACTGGAAAATATCGCCCGAGCCTATAAGACGCCCCGCATTTACGACCAGGAGGTAGCGTTAAAGGGATATACCAAACCGATCCGGCAGATTGCGATCAAGGACCTGGGACACGAAGAGCCTACTCTGCTTCTGACCAACTATCTGTCCATGTCCCCGGCGAAGCTGGTCGGCCGGTACGCAAAACGAATGATTGTTGAGAACGGGATTTCGGACGCCATTGATTTCTTTCATATGGATGCCCTGTCCTCGGCGGTGGCCATGAAGGTCAATTGCGACCTCATGCTGACTATGATGGCGAGCAGTCTCTACCGGCTTCTGGGGTCCAAAATCGGTCGGGGGTATGAGACAGCACGGTCAAACCATCTCTTCCGGGACTTCGTCGACGCAACGGCCACCATCGAATTGAACGAACAAGAAGTGGTAGTTCAGTTTCAAAAACGAGCCCATAATCCTCTCCTGCTGGCCGTGGATTTCGACAAAGAGACTCCGCCGATCCCCTGGCTCGAGAATAAAACCCTGCGTCTCACCTTCGGATAAACGATGCTCATGTTAATTAAATTGGCTCTTCGCGGATTAGTGGGAAACCACCTTGAGATACATCCAACTTTTTGGAATTGGTGCGTATAACGCACCCTACAAAAATGGAGAATACATGCTGGTTAGATGTGACTCGATGCCTTTGTAGGGTGCGCTATGCGCACCATTCGTTTGGCATCTTCCCACTAATCCGCGATGAGCCATTAAATTTTTGGACTTAAGCCCTCATGGGAATCCAGGCTAGTCAATGTCGTTGACTTAAGCCGTCACCAGTAGCCTTAGGTCAGGTTAATCCTTGTTTCTTCTGGCATGGCGGGGGATTGAATTCGCCCCATACACTTAGCTAACCTTCATCCAGACCGCCGAACGTCCTCTCACAAGAACATTTTACAAACGAACAATCCACCTTGCAGATAGAATACATTACTTACTTGTGCAGACATACATATTAGTTCAAAAGGGGGTATCCACTCCTCTCTCGTATCCGTCCCAAAAGCCGTTGTTGCCAGATGGGGGTTGGCAGTCCATGTGCCGATGAAACGAAAACCGTGTCCTTCCGGCAAGCCTGTGTGACATTTACCGCGATGTGTTTTAAGGTCGG
>CAZDYX010000225.1:0-6354 GCA_964509775.1 uncultured Desulfobulbia bacterium
CGCCATTTCAATCCGTTCGATACCGATACCGACCCCGATACTGGTGAACGGTTACGATTTTTCTATGCAACATACGGCCACCATGTGTATAACCTGTTCGGGTCATCAGAAGCAATTCTTTCGGTAGACGGATCAAAAATGATGATGGAAATCTGCAAGTCTCGCAATTCATGCCTGATGATTACGATGGTGTTGTTGATGGTTGTGTTTCCGACAATACTTGGGTTATTCCTCAACCCTATCCGACAGGCATTGGCGGTTGAGCAGGAAGTGCCTACCGCCATAAGACATCTGGTAAAAAACGGGGGTTTCCTGGTAGAAAGAAATGGTCGTCCTGTAGTTGCGTATAATTCCCATGACCTGTTCGTTCCGGCAAGTATATGGAAGATTATCACCGCCTTGATGAGCCTTTCGCACTTAGGCCCCGAATATCGTTTTGCCACGGATTTTTATCAGGATCAGGACAATAACCTTTTTATCCGCGGAAACGGCGACCCTCTTCTTGTCTCCGAGGAGATAGAACGGATTGGAAATAAGCTGCGCGAGAAAGGGATAAGCAAGGTGAGGGACATCTGTGTGGATGATTTTGCCTTCGCGCCTTCCCCCATCCCCGGTGCCGGCCAAAGTCTCAATCCCTATGATGCGGGAAATGGTGCCTTGGTCGTCAATTTTAACACCCTTTATTTTCAGAAAGCACCGGATGGTTCGGTCTTTTCCGCCGAGCCGCAGACCCCAACCATTCCATTGATGGCCGTATCCGGTAAGGATCTGCCGATGGGAAGCCATAGAATAAATGTTTCGATCAATCAAGCTGATACGGTTCGATATGTGGGCGAGCTTTTTCGTGCCATCTTAAAGAAGGAGGGTATTGCGGTAACCGGTGAGGTCAGGCACAACCAGACCCCGAAAGGTCTTACCCCCGTATTGCATCATTGCTCCAGCAAGGATTTGCGCGAGATTATATCAAGTATGTTGCGCTATTCGAATAATTATATTGCCAACCAATTGTTTCTCCAGGAAGGGGCGAGAAAATATGGCTATCCTGCCACGGTTGAGAAGGGGAGGCAGGCCCTTGGCGTTTTCGTGTATGATGAATTGGGGTTTACAAAAGACGAGGTCAGCGTGGATGAAGGGTCAGGACTATCACGCCGAAACCGGATCAGTCCGGCAGCCATGCTCAATGTATTGTCCCATTTTAAGCCCTATGCCGATTTGCTCCCTGTTCACGAAGGCGTTAAGGTCAAGTCCGGCACCCTCACCCATGTCTTTTCCTATGCCGGCTATTTTGGAAATGAAAACGGATTGGACGGTTTTGTCCTGATCCTGAATCAGAAAGAAAACACCCGCGACGAACTTCTTCGGTCGTTGCTCCTTACCTATCAAAGAAAAAACTGAACCAATCATCAAAGTATACTTTTCGGAGAAAAATAAGGATTGGTCTTTTTTGTTTGCCTAGTTCGGCTAATACAGGAGAAGAATAGGCGTGGGCAAAAAGATAAAAATACTCTTGTATTTTTTGTTGACAAACGCTGGTATGGGCGATATGGTGCCACAAAACTGAACAGGTATTCAATTTAGTCTGTACAAAGAGGGGCATAAAAGCGGTCCACGGGGGGATTACCTTTCATGGACGCAAAATGTTGGGTAAGCGAAAAAAAACAACATCGAAGGAGGTAATGAGGATGCCAAAGAGAGAAACGCCTTTATTGGACCAACTAGAAAGCGGTCCATGGCCGAGTTTTGTTAAAGACCTGAAGAGGCAGGCCCAGACAAAAGACGAGTGCTGGGACATTTTAGGTCAAGTGGAACTTTCTTATAAGGATAAGGTTACCCACTGGAAACACGGCGGCATCGTCGGCGTGTTTGGTTACGGTGGTGGCGTTATCGGTCGGTATTCGGATGTGCCGAAAATGTTTCCGGGCGTTGCCCATTTCCATACCGTGCGTATCAACCAGCCGTCCAGCAAGTTTTACAGCACCAAATTATTGCGTCAGATCTGTGAGATGTGGGAACGGCGCGGCAGCGGCATGACGAACTTTCATGGTTCCACCGGCGACCTGGTGCTCTTGGGGACGACAACGGATCAATTGGAGGAAATCTTCTGGGAACTGACGCATGATATCGGCTGTGACCTTGGCGGGTCGGGCGGAAATCTGCGTACCCCTTCCTGCTGTTTGGGTCGGGCCCGTTGCGAGTGGAGTTGTTATGACACCCAGGCCGCATGCCATAAAATAACCATGGACTATCAGGACGAATTACACCGTCCGGCATTCCCCTATAAGTTCAAATGCAAATACTCCGGCTGCCCCAATGACTGCGTGGCCGCCATTGCCCGTTCTGACATGGCATGCATTGGAACCTGGCGGGATGATATCCGGATCGACCAGGCGGCCGTGAAAAAATACGTTGCCGGCGAGTATGCGCCCAATGCTGGAGCCTTCAGTGGCAGGGATTGGGGCAAGTTCGACCTCAAGGCCGAGGTCCTGGACCTTTGTCCCACCGGCTGTATGTCGATGGAAGGAGCTGAACTGAAGATCGACAATTCCAATTGCGTTCGCTGCATGCATTGCATAAACACCATGCCAAGGGCCCTGCGGCCAGGAACAGACCAGGGTGCATCAATACTTTTTGGCGCCAAGGCCCCGATTCTGGAAGGCGCTCAGATCGCCACCCTAATAGTTCCTTTTATTAAGATGGATAGCGAATTAGAGGAGTACAAGGCCATTCTTGAAAAGGCCTGGGATTGGTGGATGGAGGAAGGCAAGAACCGCGAGCGTATCGGTGAGACCATCCAGCGCATAAGCCTGCAGAAGTTCCTAAAGGTTATGGAGATTGAGGCCATCCCGCAACATGTTAGAGAGCCGCGCTCCAATGCCTATGTCTTCTGGGTTTCGGAGGAAGTGGAAGGTGGATTTGAACGTGATGTCAAGGCGTACCGGGCCAGACACGCCATGTAATTGCCAGGGCGAAATGTATTTACTATTAAACAGAGTATAATTTGATATTATAAGGAGGTTTGAATATGGGTTATGATCCTGCAAATCCATTAAAAGATAGAATAACAGACATTGGTCCCCCTCATTATGAGCAGTTCTTCCCGGAGGTTATCAAGAAAAATTATGGCAAATGGCTTTACCATGAAATCTTGAAGCCCGGCGTACTTAAGCACGTAAGCGAGACCGGCGATGAGGTATATACCGTAAGGGTAGCTAGTGCCCGGTTGATTAGCATCGAATTAATACGTGATTTTTGTAACATGGCGGATAAACATTGCGACGGCAAATTACGCTTCACCACCAGGAATAATGTAGAACTCATGGTCGACAGCGCTGACAAGGTTGAACCCCTGCTTAAAGATCTTGATGCCCACGGTATGATGCCGATCGGCGGCACCGGCGCCGGTATAACCAGTCCAGTCCATACCCAGGGTTGGGTCCATTGCCATACCCCGGCTACGGATGCCTCGGGCGTGTGCAAGGCCCTCATGGATGAGTTGTTCGAGTACTTCACCAGCCATAAATTGCCGGCCCAGTTGCGGTTGGCCATGGCCTGCTGCCTCAACATGTGCGGTGCAGTTCATTGCTCGGATATAGCCGTACTTGGTGTGCACCGTAAACCACCGTTGATCGACGATGAGGTAATCGGCCAAGTGTGTGAGATTCCGCTTGCCATCGCTGCCTGCCCGTTGGGAGCTGTTAAGCCCAGGACTGCGGAATTGGCCGACGGCAGAAAGGTAAAATCGGTGGCCATCAATAATGACAAATGCATGTTCTGCGGTAACTGCTATACCATGTGCCCGGCCCTGCCCCTTGCCGACCCTGAGGGTGATGGGATCGCCATTCTGGTGGGCGGCAAGATCTCAAACCGTATTTCAAAGCCTACGTTTTCAAAGCTCATTATTCCTTTCATACCCAATGAGCCACCAAGGTGGCCGTCAACAGTGGCGGTAGTAAAGAAAATTGTCGAGGTCTATGCCGGTGATGCGAAGAAATATGAGCGACTTGGCGACTGGGCCGCAAGAATCGGCTGGGAGAAGTTCTTTGAGAAGTGTGAAATACCATTTACCGACAAGAGCATCGATGACTACCGTTTGGCCTATGATACCTGGCACACCTCGACCCAGTTCAAGTTCACTAGCCACATAAAGTAAAACCCAATATATAAGAGGTATGTACGATGGCTGTTAACAAGGAAGAACTGAAACAAAAGCTGGTTGACTATGCTCTGAAGGCGGCAAAACCGCAGCTCTACTTGAAGGATTTCAATAAGGTAGACCCGGATGCCACCCCACGGGAGGTCAAGAATGCGGCCAATGAATTGGTCAAGGAAAATAAATTTCAGTATTGGTCAAGCGGCAGCACCACCATGTACGCTGCCAAAGGCAGGGCCAAGGACGAGGAAACAAGAGGCGTTTAAAAAGCGCTACTCTTAAGATAGAAAGAAGGAGGGGAAAGTGCAAGGGGTGAATGCCCCTTGCACTTTTTTTTAGATCGATCCTTGTAACTACTTGGGTGGATAGTCTGTAGGTGTTTAGTCTATTAGCAACTGAAAAATACCAGATGAGGCACGCTTTGCACCCTTATTTCCGATCGTTTTTTGCTAACAGACTTTAGCCTGAATACCTAACAGGCCTGAATGGTTAATTTTTTTACCTAACAGACTACAGTCTAATAGTCTAAACAACCTGAGTAGTTACCGATCCTTTTCCCATTCTTTGCAGGTGAAGTCCGTCTCTATCCTCATATGCATTGATCCCAAAGGGGTTAAGAAGCCTGAAGAGGGGACGACCGAAGAGAAAAAGTTCTAATTTCAGGGAAAGACCAAAACGGATTACTGCCCGGGAGCGCAAACTAATATCCTCGCGGGCAATGGCGGTCAGATCCCGGAGTGAATGATGGAAGTCTTCAGTATTATCGTCGGCTGCGGCAAGAAGTTCCCACACCCTGCTCCATGGGCAGCGTTGTTCATGTAGTTTGGCAAAGGTGCTGCGCGGATCATCATCCTTGAGAAGATATTGTCGGGAAATGGTGTTTTGACCGATAACCGGAGCAAGACTTGAGGTGTCCCAGCATTGGAGCAGACGGCATTCCAGGGGCCGGTGTTCGTAAATCGCGCAGGAATTGTCCGGGGCGAAGAAATAGTGACAAGACCATCTGCCTTCCACACCCCTTACCTTGATCATTTCATGGGCAAGGGGCTCAATTTTATCAGCAACAGGGTTATAGGCCATTTCCCCCTTTCTGAGGGTAACGAGGTGTTCGAGATGTATATGGCCGGAAAGGATGAGAGGCACGTCCTCCTGATGGAGTATTGGCCCTCCCTTACGGCAACAGGTACCACAACGCCGGCACTTGCTGGTAGTGTGTTCCAGAGACATGGGTATGAATAATGAGTTTCCAAGAATTGTTTGCGAGTTACAACTCCCTGTTACGGGAGGTTGATGAAATTTTTGCCTGGATGCAGAAAACATATCCGGACGCGGTGCTCTGCGCAGAAGGTTGTGCGGACTGTTGTCATGCCTCTTTCGATGTCACCTTTATGGAGGCATCCTCTCTCCGCATGGCCGTCCAACAGATAGCAATCGATGATCCCGTCCGGCAATATATCCGCCTTCAGGCCGGAAAGGCAAAAGAAGAGATAGAGCAAAGGGTTTCCACCCTCGATGACCAGGCCGATGACCAGCAACAGCTTCTGGACAGCATTGCAACCTGGCGGATACGTTGTCCCTTATTGACCGTTGATAACCGATGTGCAGTCTATGATGCCCGGCCCCTCACCTGCCGCGTCTATGGCCTGCCAACCGAGATCCGCGGCAAGGGCCATGTCTGTGGCTTTACAGGTTTCGATCCAGGCACAACTTACCCCACGATCAAACTGGACGCCATTGTCTCCCACCTTGACTCCCTTTCTGAACGGCTCGCGGCCGTGAAACCAGGTGAAGACCCTGCCTGGGGGAAAAGGCGCTTTTTTGTGCATGAAATAATAGACTCGCTTGAGTAGGCCACCCTGTGGCGAAGACACGGTAGTGGGAGACGCGTGGAGAGGGTACCAAGGCGGGCTAAGCCCGCAAGCCAAGTTGTCTTGTTCCACTGCAAAACGAATTTCGAATGTCGAATAAGGAATTTCGAATTATGAAATTTTTCTTGGCGTTGCAGGGCTGTCCTCCTTTGACATTCTGCGGTTCCTTAGACATTATCGGAAATTGAGTTCCAGCCTGCGAAACGCCTTGATTTTCTGTGCTTCCGTGGGCTGGTTTGGCAATTTCCGATAATGTCTCTTGTTCAATATTCGACATTCTGTTTTTATGGCGCAATAATTACGTTAACACAGTGTGTTGCCAAACACTTCTTTGTT
>CAZDYX010000226.1:0-6344 GCA_964509775.1 uncultured Desulfobulbia bacterium
GATTACAACTCATAACATAATCATTCTCGCAACATAATGACCCTGTTTCTCCTAATCGCATCTGTTTTCGGCCTGGCGCCGCAGGTTATTGATGGTCTGCGGGAAAGGCACTTCGGCGACTGGGAGGGAAAGACCTTTAACGAGATCGCGGCCCGATATCCGGACGCCTTCGCCTCCTGGAAGGATGACCCCCTACGCTTTTCACCCATTAACGGGGAAAGTACCCTGGAGGTAAGGGAGCGGGCCATGCAGACCCTCGCCCCAATTATTCGCCGTCATCGGGGAGAGACCCTCTGCATCGTTGCCCACGGCGGCATAAACAGGATAATTTTGGCCGAATTCCTCGGACTGCCCCTGTAGCACATCTTCAGAATCGAACAGGATTTCGCCTGTCTCAATATCGTCGAACTTTGGGACGACTTTCCGGTGGTAACCCTGCTCAATGGCGGAGAACAGCTATAGAATTATGAATTACGAATTACGAATTAAGAATTATGAAGGGTGAGGGATGGGGCGCGCCTTTGGAATGGCCCTTCTTCTGCACGGTCTCTTGTTTTTGTTCGTCCATATTTCCGGGCAGGTGTTGTCGGACCAGGCCCCGACAGGACCGCAGGCGTCTGTGGTTATGGTGCGGGTGGTGGAAAACGAACCTGATGAGGCAGGGGTAAAAAAAGAGACGCCGGCCGGATCTATGGAAAAGGAACCCGCAAAGGGGAAAGGCCCTGGCCCGCGACCTTCACCCCCCAAGGGCCCCTTGCCGTCCCTGGCCCCCCCGCCATCTCCGGTGTCATCGTCTGCGGGCAAAGAGACGCCCTCTCCTCCACCCCTGCCTGATTCATTCCCTGCCGTGCCGGCTTCCGGGCCGGAACGACAGGGAGTCGAGGAGGAATCCGGCATGGCCGCAGACCATGCAGTTGCCTCTGAGCCGCAAGACCAGGGAAATGATGGCGAACCCCTCGGGCTGGCCGTCAAGAGCCGAGGAGGGGAACCCGGCCTCGTGCCCATTCGGGAGGCGACCCCCATCAGCAGACCCCCTCCTCCCTACCCGGAGCCGGCGCGAAAAAGGGGCCTTGAGGGCACGGTGGTGCTAGACGTCCTCGTCACCTCAGGGGGCGGAGTCGGCGGGGTACTGCTCTTTTCCTCCAGCGGCCACCCTATCCTTGACCGGGCCGCGACCGCCGCGGTGCAGGAATGGTCCTTTGCCCCGGCCATGAAGGGCAAGACGGCTGTCGAGATGTGGATGCGGATCCCGGTGCGCTTCGCGCTGCAGTGAGGTGATAGCCCCTGTCTTATCAGACGTTGAACCGAAATTCGATGATATCCCCATCTTTGACCGGATAGGTCTTCCCCTCAAGCCGCACCGTCCCCCTTTTTCGCGCCTCCTTATACGACCCGGCGGCGATGACCCTGTCCATGGCCGAGGTGCTTTTTCAAGACGACAACGGTGCCGCCGTAGGTGACATGTTTACGAGTCTCATTTATACCTGCGAGCTCTCAGGTGTCAATCCGCGTAACTACTCAGGCACAAAGGCAGAAGTCACAAAGTCGAACTGCAATAGTATAGCTCCTTTGTTCGCCCCGTGCCCCCTGTCGTTTGCATCCTGGCTCCTAACTCCTTAATTCTGTATTTTAACTTCTGCCTTTGTGCCTCTGTGCCTGAGTAGTTACATTTTTTCGGCTCATCGCGGATTAGTGGGAAGATGGCAAACGAATGGTGCGCATAGCGCACCCTACAAAGGCATCGAGTCACAGCTAACCAGCATGTATTCTCCAATTTCGTAGGGTGCGTTATACGCACCAATTCTAAAAAGTTGGACGTATCTCAAGGTGGTTTCCCACTAATCCGCGATGAGCCCATTTTTTCCAAGTCCTAAGACATTCTTTTCTTGACGCTCTGCTTTTCTTCATGGTAAGGTATGCCAAATAAGATGCTTTGATCGGGAGCCGGTGGGCTTAACGCGTATTTTTCCTTTCTGAACTTGTCCTTCCCGAAAAGCAAATTCTTATCATCTTCAGCAGGACCGACAAGGCGATCCAGGATGTTCTGCTCAAAACCTCCTTTCTCAAGGAGATCAATCCAGCCGCTGCGGCAATTCTCACCGGCAATGAAACGTCTGGCCGGATCCTGGCGAAGCTCCATCGTGATCATTACTTCATCTACAAGTACGAGCATGCCTATCAATTTCACCAGCTTTTCAGGGAGTTTCTTCAGGCGCGGGCGATTGAGTCGCTGCCTCCGGCTGAGCTGACACGGGTTCGCCAAAATGCCGCGGCATATCTTGAAGAGACCGGGCGTTTCGAGGAAGCGGCGCGGCTCTTCATTGACGCGGCCGCCTGGAATGACGCTGGGCGTCTGCTTTGTGCTCAAGCCACGGTTTTTGTATCCCAGGGGAGAAGTGCAACCCTCGGGGGACTGCTCTCCTTGCTTCCCCGTGAATGGGTGGCCGGGTCACCCTGGGCGATCTACTGGTCAGGAGTCTGCCGGATGGCCGCCGATCCCCTCGCAAGCCGCGGGATGTTCGAAAAGGCATTGGATCTCTTTCGAGAACAAAACAATGCGACGGGCTCGTTTCTTTCCTGGGCCTGTATCATCGACACGTTCAATTATCTCTGGGACGACTTTTCACCCTTTGACAGATGGATTGGCGTATTCGACGCACTCCTTCGTGAACACCCCAATTACCCTTCACCGGAGATAGAGGTCCGCGTTGCCGGCTGCATGTTGAGCGCCCTGGCAAACCGGCAGCCCGGTTGCGCGGATCTGCCGGCATGGGCGGAGCGGGTACAAAGGATCGTCGTTACAAACGGGGACATACAGCTCCGCATGGTCCTGGGGAGTCAGCTTGTGTTTTATTACGTCTGGATCGGTGATTTTTCGAAGATCGCTCCAGTGGTTGATGCCCTGCGACCTGCTGGCAGGATATCGGAATTCGACCCGTTGACAAAGCTCTCCTGGTATGCCTGGAAGGCGCTGTACTCCTGGTTCGTGGCAGACTGGGAGCCTGCCGGCAGGCGATTTCCGACGCGGCGTGGAATGCGGAGGAAAGCGACATTCACCTGCTCGACCTGTTTTTCCAGGCCCAGGGGGTCTTCGGAGGCCTGTCGCTCGGGGATTCGACCACTGCCGCCGAATGCCTCGAAAAGATGTCGCGCATAAACAGCCCGCGACCAGGGGACAAGGCCCTGTTTCATTACCAGGCCTCATCCGTGGCTTGGTTCCACGGCGACCTGATAAAATCGGCGGAGCATGGAAAACTCGCGGTAGACATCTGCATGGAGATCGGCTGGCCGGTTTCGGCCATTCTCTGTCTCGTCGAGCTGGCCATAACGCTTTTTGATGCCGGCCGCTTCGACGAATCCGAGGCCAGGCTTAGCCAGGCCTTTGAGCTGTGTCAGGGGATGAATGGCCTTACGTTCCTGGCAGCTATCAACGGCGCCAGATTCGCCCTTGCCAGGGGCCGAAAATCACAGGGCCTTGACTTGCTGGCGCAGGGGCTCAGGCTCGTCGCCCGTTACGGGTACCTGAACCTGCCCCGGTGGAATAACGACTCCATGTCCATCCTCTGCGTCGAAGCGCTCGAGCATGGCATCGAGCCGAATTACGTGGCCGTGCTCATCGTGCGACGAGGCTTGACACCGGTCCGGTATATGGAGAATTGGCCATATCCCATCAAGATTTTCACACTGGGAGGCTTCAGGTTACAGAAGGACGACAGGCCGGTCCAGACCTCCGGCAAGGTGCAAAGGAAGCCCCTCGAGTTGCTCAAGGTCGTGATCGCCCTTGGGTGGGGGCAGGGATGTCGACGTTAATCATGTCAGCGAGGCGCTTTGGCCTGACGTCGATGGCGACATGGCGTTCAGCTCTTTCAAAATCACCCTTCATCGTCTGCGGATGTTGCTGGGCAAGGATAAGGCCTTAAGGCTGCATGACGGTTGTATCACCCTCGACCAACGGTATTGCTGGATGGACACGCAGGCCTTTGAGGAGCTGGCGGAACGGGCCGGGCGTGCGGATGAGGACGAGGCGCCAAGGCTGATCGCGAGAGCGATAGAGCTGTACAGGGGGAATTTCTTGCCCGCCGACACTGGCGAGAGTTGGAGCGCTTCGCTGCGCGGGCGGCTGAGGCGGAAATATCACCACCTGATCACCGCGCTTGGTGTACGGCAGGAAAAACAGGGTCATTATCAAAATGCCATCGACCTTTACCATAGGCAAAAATCTGCCTGCCACAGATAAGTTTTTCCTTGAAAAGTAGTTGTAATTCCTTCATGCTACCTGGGCGTTTGCTTGGCGTTGAGATCGCAGAAATTATCACCTCACCCACCGGCATGACAGGGTGAACCGCTGTGCAATTCCTGGAGGCAAGAGATGGGCATTGATGACAAGATCGTCGCGGAGATTGTTAAAAGGATATTGTCCGTAACCACCCCGAATCGGATTATTCTGTTCGGCTCGGCGGCAATGGGCGGAATGACTGCCGAAAGCGACATAGACCTTCTCATCCTTGATGATTCGCCCGCCGACCCTCGTGAAGCAAGCATTCGGGTTCGCAATACCCTTCGCGGAATCGAGTACCCCTTCGATATAATCGTAATGGCAACCGCACGTTTCGATGAAACCAGAAACGTCATCGGCGGACTTGCCTATCCAGCGGATAAGTATGGAAAAGTGATCTATGCGCACACTTGAGGAAGTCAAACGCGAGCTTGTGCAGCAATGGTTGACTAAAGCTGACGAAGACTTGGGACTTAGTGCGTTTTTGGTCTTTGAAAATACTTCGTACCTCGCTGCGGTCGGATTTCACGCCCAGCAAGCTGCGGAGAAGTATTTAAAGGCCTTTCTGGTTTTCAAACAACGGGAGTTTCCCAAAACCCATGACCTGGGCAAACTTCTTGATCTCGTGGCATCAGTGGATACCGTTTTGTCAGATTCCCTCCAGCAAATAACCTACCTTTCCCCATTTGGGGTGGAGTTTCGATATCCGGGGGATTATCCAAATATGTCAATGGAAGATGCAAGGAAGGCGTTGTCCATGGCGGAACTAGTTCGAGATTCAATTGTTGCCGCCTTGGCAAATGAAGAGAGACTGATACAAATCACACCGGCAACCTTTCTTCCTGAATAGCCTTCCACAGATTTTTCCGCCGCCGATGTTCCGTTTTCCAGCGGCTGAGAACGGCGTTATATATGTTGCAGTCTAACTCGTATGCGGCAGCAAGCCATTTGGCCTGGGCCGAGTATAACGAGCCCTGGGCCGCGGCCGGGTCCGGGATATATTTGTCCAGGTTGCGCCGCCAGGAAGAGAGGATCTCGGGCAGCAACTCGCCGGCCCGATTTTTCATTAACCACGCCAGCCGCGGGTCCCTTCCCGTGTCAAGGCCATGGGCGCCATTGCTGAGAAGTTGACTCATGCGTGGGTGTTTATCGGCCAGTCCGCTAATGGTAAACACATCGTGGGTGAGGATATAGAGGGCTTTCTGCTCGCTTCCGGTCAGTCTTTTTTTTGTCCCGGCCACCGTGGCAAGCCATTGCTTGGCCCGGCCGCAAAACCAGTCGGTATCATTTGCCGGGTCCATGGCCGTTTCGAGCAGCCAGCCAAGCCAGCAGTCGGCGCGGCTGGCTTTGGTCCCGAAATCACTCCCTATAATAACGGTTATGAGGTATGAAATCCATTGTCGATAGAGTTCCCGGATCACCTCCGGCGCCTGACCTCGCAACTCGCCGAATAGGGCGGCAATGCCGTCCCAATCGTGTGGCTGCTGAAAAGCGGCGACCTGAAATTTGAGGGCGGCACTAAGAGTTAAATCGCCTTTTTTCTCGGCGAGCACGATCCACGGCTCAAACACCTTGCAGATTTCCGCATCCCGGCCTCCATTGAAGCCATAACCGCGCGTTTTGAGCAGCAGGTCCTTTTCCGGCTGCCAGCCTCCTTGCGGCCCGCGGGAACCGATGAAAACGGCAAATATCCTGGTTATGGTTTTTTCCGCTGCATCCGGATCGTTTCTTTGTAACTGGTCCGCAAGCAACTCCAGCCCATAGTGCCAGTTCTTATCCAGGAGCCGGTCGCAATCGGCAAGATAAATCTCTCTACTGTAACAGGCGGCAAGGGCGTGATACACTTGATGCCAGACAGTCCATGTCGAGGCGAGGTTTGTTTGCCAAAAAGGCTGGTCCCGGGAGGCGGTTATGGACTCAAATACCTCTTTCTTTTCCTTTTCCGGAAAACTAGCAAAAAAAACATTAAAACTCGCCGCATCAAGCTGGCAACGCCATCGCTCTTCCAGCTTGGCTATTCTGCCCACAAAGACTGATACCGATTCAGCATGCAGCTTTTCCCACTCAA
>CAZDYX010000227.1:0-6234 GCA_964509775.1 uncultured Desulfobulbia bacterium
CGCTAACTTAATCAATCTCACCGGATGGTTCATTTTTTATCACCTCCTTCCTAACTACTAAGATAATAGTGTATTAAAAATTCAGATTTACCTGCAACAAGCTACCGGGTCGGTGAGCCCCTGCGTTTTCAAAAGGACTATTCAACCTTTTCAGACAAAGTCAACGTTTCTCGTTTAAGAGGAGAGGGAACGTAGACCAGATTGATTTCTATCTTTCCAAGGGTCTTTCCCTTGATAGCTTGCCTTGGGATCGTAACGTCCAGAGACCCTTCAGTAATTTCTTCAGGCTGAAGGGCCTTCCAAAACGGATTAACTTTGACAATTTTTTCTCCAGAACTGAAAGGAATTTGCTTCCCGGCTTCATCCAGGTATTCGAGAGTGATCGCCTGGATGTCCAGGACCTCTTTCGATTTATTGGTTATTTTGATATGACCCCTGAGGTTTGGCGTCTCGACGACCTCTTTAGAAGTGGTGTTTTCGGTCGTGATGACCTTAAGGTCATCAATTTCCATAAGAAAAACCTGCCCCTTAACCTCGACCTTGGGTGGAACCAAGTTCTTGGTGATCTGCTCTTGTTTGGGAGCTTCGACCTTCTGATCCTTCGTACACCCCAAAAAACCAATAGCCAAACTTAACGTTAAGAAGATGAAGATCTTTGTGAAACGCATAAACTGCCTCTCTTTCTTGGTTAGTGGTTTATAGCAAATAAAGAATTATTTTATTTTTCCCCCTTCGATAAAACCGTCTCGGAAACCAAGGCCCCCAATTTATTAAAGCAGATGGGTTTTTCCAAATAGGCGGTGGCCCCCCTCTCTATGGATCGATGAAAAATTTCTTCACTGCCAAAGGCCGTGATGACTATAATGGGTACCCCGGGTTGCAGGTTTTTGATCCCTGGCAGGATATCCAGCCCCGTTAAACCGGGCATGCGGATATCGGTGATAATCAAATCGTAAGATCGGTCAGAAAGTTTTCGGAGGGCCTCCGCACCAGAGCTTGCAGCGTCAACCTCATAACCGTCCTCCCCCAAAAAATCCATCAACAAAGATCGCATCTCGGCATCATCTTCGATGATCATAAGGCTTTTTTTCTCAGTTCTTTTTACGATCACCTCGATATCTCCATATCTGAATAATTTTTATTGCCGAGAATTAAACCTATTTTTAATAGCAATAATAAAGCCAAAGCCTTCAAGATGAAATAGTTTTAGTTTTCAATGAGTTGTAACTATGGTAGGGATTCGTGATAGAAAAAAGTGGGGCAAAATAGGACTTATTGGGGCAAAATAGTACAAAAGGGAGTTTTCCTTAATGACCAATGGCGGATTTGTTTTGAATGGCGTGATGGAAACGCTTACCAGGTTCAAATTATTGATTATCACTGAGGTGTTATAAGATGGGAAACAACAACTTGCTGTCATCTATCCATCCAGATAACGATCAGGTTCAAGGACCATTCCATCGAGACCACGAGTTATTGTCTTGATTTGACAAAAAGGTGGCCATGATCGCCGGGGCCGTTCCCTGAAAATTAAAAATCAAGGGGGCTTTTGGCCGTTTTGATCGTGACGCTTTTCACGGTATGGGTGTAGATCATGGTCGTTCTTACATCGCTATGCCCGAGCAGTTCCTGAATCGTGCGGATATCGTAATTGGCCTGAAGCAGATGACTGGTCCCGCCTGTGGCGGGATGGCGAAAGGTGTGGGCCGTTGCCCGCTTTAAAAGTCTGGCCTTGTTCACCGCCTGCTTGATCGCCTTTTGAACATGGGTTTCATGCAGATAATAGCGTTTGAGTTCCCCGGTCTTATTCTCAACGGTCAAAACTTTGGCCGGGAAAACCCATTGCCAGATGAATTCCTTGGCTGCATTTTTGTATTTTTTCTCCAGGGCATTCACCAAAAAAACGCCGGCATATTTCCGGTCCAGGTCTTGTTGGTGCAGGTGGTTGTAATAGACTTTTTTCGTAAATAGGCTTCAAACCGGGTTTGAAAATCAGAGGGGATGGCCAGCATGAAGAATCCTCCTCATTCTGTATATCATGTCAATTTGAAGGATATATTATTTTCCATTTTAGGAGAAAAAATAATTTGTCAAATATTGTTTTTAATTTATAATGAGTTACCCAAAGTTGGGATGGTGGGACCGTTTGGTAACCACATAACGGTCTCCGGTTGTTGTATATGTCCCTGACCTGCAAGACCCATAGAGTCCGAGGTATATACAGAAAACAATAGAATAACTTGTTATCCGTACAGATATCAACTAGCATAAGGAGCTATTTTTTAATGCAGACCAAAATACTACAAGATGGAACCGAGTCCTTCAACGTTTCGGTATACGAAGCCACTATAAATTCCCCAGTGGTTCTTTTCGCGGCAGGAGCGGGTGGCCAGCCTGAGCGTTATGCTACGCTTCTGGGCACTTTGGCTGAATCCGGCTGTATGATTGTTGCGCCCCATTTCGAACGGATCGCTTCACCATTTCCGAGGGAAGAGGAGTTGACTCTCAGGGCAAGGCGCTTGTCCCTTGCTCTTGACGCACTCGTTCAGCCCGGCACGAAAGCGGCGGGTGTGGGACACTCTATTGGTGCAGCTATCATTGTCGCTTTAGCGGGAGCTCATATGTGGTTAGGGCCAGATCGGCGTGTCAACAATATTGCACCGGACAGCCGATTAACTCGCTTGGCGCTTTTGGCACCACCAACAGATTTCTTTCAAGCTCCAGGGGCACTTGATGCGGTGCAGGTTCCAATCCTGGCATGGGTGGGCTCTGCGGATAACATCACTCCTCCCGCCCAAACTGAAAGGCTGGCTCACGCCATGCGCGATTGGCAAACAGTGGATGTTCGCGTGACTGATGGTGCCGGCCATTTCTCATTCATGGATATACTGCCGCCGCAAACCACAGAGCCGTTGCCCAATAAACCGGCATTTCTTCGGGAGTATTCAAGTGCGGTTTGCAAGTTCGCTGTTGGCTAAGGGGAACTTTCCGTTGGTAAACGGCATGAGGAAAGTGATGCGGATAACCTTTTGCTTCACCGGATTCGGGCCAAAAAGCGGCCCTCACCGGTGAGCAATTCGTTCGGCGGCCCTTATCTTTGAGGTAGGTCAATTGGAAAAGGTCTATGAAATACTCAGATATTACGGCTTGACTGCTGAAAAGCATCGCGCTCGTCTGGAGTCATGGCCACACAATCAAGTGATCGATTTTTTGATCGAAATGTACGAAGCAATGAGCATGGTCCATGACCGAACGGGGGCAGCCTACGCCTTCATTGCAAACGGTCCCATGGGCGGGGATTCGAGCAGATGCTCTGACCCTGAATGTCGGATCCAACGCGTTGACCATACGGCTCGTTTTGCAACTCTCTATGCCGACAGGGTTCTAATCCCTGACCCGTTTGAAAAGTTCTTTGGCGTGGACGAGGTAAATGAACGCCTTATCGAAGAGGTCTCTGTTGCCATTCAGGTGCTTCACCTCATTCAGCCAACAGTGGAAGCTGGGCTGATTGGTTTTGCCACTGGCGAGTATTGTTTGTGTGAAGAGCACTACAAAGAACACGCCGCACAAGCCGACGACATCCGAATAGCTTGTTCCGTACTTCAAGATCAATTTGCCGGTAAAGTAAGAGTCGAATTACGTCATAGCACGGTCGTCAAAGACGCTTGGGACTTTTTTGTTTCTGGACCGGAGTCTTTACTCGAACACGGTCGGATCGTATATGTCTTACGGAAAATTCCCGACAACTTGGCAAACCAGCTTGACTCTGCAGGACATTACGTGCTTTCAATGAATGAGATCAAGAAGTTCGGTTTTCTTCATAAGCTCACTGAACCAATTCTAGACGACATTCTGCTACAAAGCCTGTATGTAACACAGGGCTTTCACTACCTGACCGATCGCGAAATAGACCTTGAAGTTGTTGCTGCGGTGAACGATGCTGTAACCCAGGACAACTCGTCAGCACTACTCTCGGGATTATCGCATGCAGTTCCCGTTGTTCCTGAGGCAGATTTGGTCGCTTTGACTAAGCTGCGAACGAATGAGGGTGAGGCATTTCGCGTATATCGCGACAAGCTAAATTCGGTAACCAGGAGCTTTTCCTCTGAAACTGCCCTAACTCAGAAACGGGTACGGCAGGCATTTCTCGACATAATAGAACCCGAGTTGAATAAACTCGACCAGACTGTGCGTGACAATAAGCGTTTGCTTTTCGGGCAGATACGTCAGGATGTCATATTCGGCGCTGGTGTTGTTTCCATCGGCCTCTTTTGTGGCTTGTTTTCCCCCACTGTCGGGGAGATATTCGCAGGCCTTGGTGGGTTCAAGTTCGTTACCGGTCTGTTTGAGAACAAACGCCTTATGTAAGGAACCACCTGAGATACGCAAGAATAACTGCTATTTTCTATGGAAGGCACTGAAAGGCAAAGCGCAGGGGCAATAAGAGGATTGTAGTGCCGAACTTTCGCTGGAGCCGACGCCCAAAAAGCCGGGCGCGGCTCAGCTGGTAGTTAGGCATCAAATAAATTCTCAGGTGGGTACGGGATGCACGAACAGAAAGCTATAGAAATGGCAACAGAAATCAGGATGCTGCTAGGCCTGTATTCATCTTTCGCCTCAGAATTTAAACCGTTCTCAACGTTTTCCGAGACAGCTCAATACATGCTGTTCAGTCGGTCCTGCAATGCGTTTCGATCGGCAGGTATACTTTGCTGGGAAGGGCTTTTCGTCGACTCGTATAATTCCGCTCGAGTGGGTCTAGAAAGTGGCTGGTTGGCACTTATTCTTCGGAAGAGCGATGAGCGTGCACGAGAATGGCTAACTTTGGTCCCAAATGATACCTCAGACGCAGATATTGAAAGGAAATATCGAAATACCTATGGTTCATTACCCTGGATCAGGAGAGAAGTATCTATTGATGAAACGGACCTGAAGCAGCGCACAAACATTTATCAGCTTCTATCCATAAAGAGTCACGCCAATGCCGCTTCTACATTTTACGTGGCGGACAGTGAACATAAACCCAACGATTTGTGTTTGTACCCTCCTCAACAATTGAATAGCGCCGAGCATCGCTATAAGTTTCTCAGAGGCATTCTTTATTGTCTAAAGTTCATTCTTTGGGATATACAACTCCAATGTGACAAGAAATTTGAGGTAAGCTGGACTTATGATAGTATCAATCTCTTTAACATCGCGGGCGTTGCATATCCTGACAAAAAAGGAGGACTTGTTGTCGTCCCAGAGAAAGTCAATCCCATGTATCAGGCAATGATTCTTCTTAAGTTCGCAGATGCTCAAGCCAAGGCTCGTAAGGCCTAACCACTAAGGATTGAGACGATCCTGTGAAAAAGGGGTCCACTGGATTCAGTAATATCAATGGGCTTCCCATTAGATAGGTAAATTACTCACCGCTGCCATACGAGGGAAAAGAATGAAAGCTGAGAAAATCAACCTTTCGGACAAGTTCGGGAAACTGGCCGCCAGCGATTATGCCGTGGGTTTGATCGCTAAGATGAACGACTACGAGATCAAAATTGTGAAATTTAAGGGCGATTTTGTCTGGCACAGCCACCCCGATACGGACGAGACCTTTATCATCGTCGAGGGTACGCTCGTCATGAACTTCCGAGACCGAAAAGTGGAAGTACAGGCCGGAGAGATGATTGTCATCCCGAAAGGAGTCGAGCATAAGCCTTCTTCTGAGAAAGGCTACAAAGCCCTTCTCGTTGAACCCGAAGGAGTGCCCAATACCGGCGATGCCCGGAGCGAAATGACGATAGCCAAGGTTGAATGGGTATAGGGTGGAATGGTTGCTACCTACTCTACGGTCGGACCCAATGCCGTTAACCTAAGAGTTTTTTAAAATGAATTCGACATCTTGGAGTAATTCCAGGAAAAGCTGAAACCAGTTTTGTTACCATTTTTCTGAACCCTGGGTTTCGTAAGCGTTGTGGGCCGGTTGGAATTCCCCTTATAAATGGCGGGATTGAACCTGATCTCGCTCAAAACTCATTTCAAAACGCTTAAGAGGGAACATGACATAACCTATTATAATTAATATATTATTTACTTAAGTTAACGGCATTGAGTCCGACCCCCTAAGGATACCCTAAGGAATGGCCCCTAAAGGAATACGAATGCAGCGTACGTGGTAAACTACGCCGCTGATTGGCGCCGGTAGAAATGAAAAATGACGAAGAATAAACTCATACTTTTATCCGCGCTTTTTAT
>CAZDYX010000228.1:0-6207 GCA_964509775.1 uncultured Desulfobulbia bacterium
ACGTCGAGGATTTCGCGATTGAGGATCGACGAAAGACCTTGGTACCCCCTTGTGGGGTGTGGCCCAAAGGCGGGATGCGAAAATGTGAAGTTATTTCTGTGCGAACCCTTAGCATGCGTAGGGCGAAACATCACCCGGCCGTATCGCGGATGAAGTCAATTATTTCTTACCGCTACTACCCTTCTTGGATAGCTTTTCATTCAGTAGGGTAAGGACCATATCGCTGATATCCATGCCTGGGTTTGCATACAACAGGCCGGTCGGAGATTGCAGACCTTGTCTGGTATATTCAAAAATAAGGGCAAAACCGTTTTTTTCCCCCACCTCGGCAATGACTTGATGGAGTTCCTTTAGGATGGGCTCCATAAGATCCTTCTCCAGTTTACCGATGGCATATTTGGCATCGTCGGCCTTGATCTTTAGTTCCCGAAGCCGTTTCTGATATTCCCTTTCCTTTTCCGCCAGCACATCCTCACTCCAAACCGATTTTTTGGTTTCTATCTCCTGTTTGAGACGTTCTAGTGTATCCTGTTCCGGCTTTATACCATGCTGCAAATCGGACATCTTAGCATCCATGACCTTCTTTGCCTCTTTTCCCGCCTCAGAGGTAAACAGCACCTTTTGCACGCTGATCGTGACGATCTTGGCCTTCTGTTCCTCAGCACCTGCAACATGAACACTGGCCATAATTAATAGCAGGCCAAATATTATTGTCCTCAACACCGCATGCATAACAACATCTCCTTCCTTATTTTTTCGGCCCAATAAAAAAGTCGCTCCCCGGACGCGCGATTAACTGCTTGTTTTCCTCAGTCATCGCTCGATTTAAGAAAAAAAACCGGGATGGGAGTAATTTCCCGTCCCGGTTTCATATTCAACCTATAGCGTGTAACTTGTTTAATTGACTACCACAAAGTCATCCCGACGATTCTGGGACCAGGACAACTCATCATGGCCGGCAAGAAGCGGCTTCTCTTCGCCATAGCTCAATGTTTCTAGCCGGCTCGCATCGATGCCCAGGTTCAAGAGATATTTCTTGGAACTCATGGCACGACGCTCACCCAGGGCCAAATTATATTCGTTTGTACCCCGCTCGTCGCAATTGCCTTCAATCTTGATCTTGACATTCTTGCTGTCCTTCAGGAACTTGGCATTCCCCTCGATACGGGACTTCTGGTCAGCACGGATATTGGACTTGTCAAAATCAAAATACACCGGCAGCATAGGGGCCGTGGTTCTGCCCTCAAGTACCGCTCCCTGGCTTGGACGTGATGGTGTAGCGGACAATGATTCGGCAGGCATAGGGGTAGTCGATGGTTTTGCCTCTTTTACCGCCGCAGCCGGAGCGGCGCTCTCATCGGTCTTTACTGCCTTTTTGGCGCAGCCCGCACCAAAAACGGCCAGTCCCAGAGCTAATGTCATTACCCCAATCATGTTCCCCATTTTTCCTCTCATCTCTCTTTCTCCTTTCTTTAACCCCAAATATGTTTTGTAAAAAAAATAGCACCAAAGAAGTACTTGCGTACTTACGTGTTGGGTAACATATAAAAAAATACCATAAATTTCAATGTATTTTTTTATATTGTTTATTAATGGACAATCATGTACGGTCTGTTTAGATAATATCCCCCTTTGTGGGAATGTTGAAACGAGCCCACCAACCTCTATTCACTGTTCCAGACCAAAATCCCAACCCAGACCAGCCCTGATAAAATGACGCAGAATTTTTTTTAGGCCGAAGAGGGTCGCTACATCGAAATCGACCTGCCAGGGGAGATCAAGTGTGGGAAGCCGGGAAAGGGCGATGACTTCCGTAATCCTCATCTCTGAAGGGGCGGAAGACAGGATAGCCAAAACCAGCGACCTGGCTGCGTTGGACAGATAAATCTTTTGCGGTTTTTTGACTATGGTTTCCTTCAACTTCCAGCGTAATTCAACCAAGTCCTCCCGTTGGAGCTTTAGATCCCTGAACTTCTTACACTCCATATTGTGCACCGAAACCCCCCTTTCACTCAATAGTCCCAATAAACCTTTTTCAGTGGGAAGGGGATTACAGCATTGGGAGAGCTTGATACACAGGGGATCAATGGTAGAAAGGTAAATGCGGTTCAAGGCCCCGGTCGGCGGCTCCATGGCCTCCCAGCCTGCATAGATCCCATGCCGAAGCTCATAGAAAATCTCCTTCAGGCGTATCCGGCCCTCGCCTATACCGGCGAAGAACTCATCCTTGTCCGGAAAACCGAAATATTCCATAAGGTCTGCAAGAGATTCCATCTCCAGCACCTCAACCGGCATTCCATACCGTCTCACTTCCTGCACCAGGATTGAGAAGCCCACATCCCTCGCCAGGGCAAGCCGCCGGGCCCGAAATATCCTAGCAAGGCCGGATCTTGCCCGAGGTGTCTGACAGATATTTTGCAGTTCCGGGTCAAAGCTCGGCGGTTCATCCTGCGTCACGATCTTTATCCGGTCTCCGTCTTGAAGGACATGATCCAGCCCCACCTTTTCACTCCCCACTAACGCGTGGGAACACATTTCCCCCAACTCGCTATGCACCTTGAAGGCAAAATCAAGGACCACACTCTGATGAGGCAAAACGATCCGGTCACCATTGGGGGTGTAGGTATAGATCTCCTTCTTGCCGCTGGCAGCAATCAAATCCCGATAGGAAACGCCCTCGTCACTGCCCATGATATTAAACATCTCCTGCAGTTCCTTCTCAAAGCCATCGACGATCTCCCCCCTGGCTGACCACTTCTGCAACATCCCGATGCGGTGAGAATCCGCCATCTTTACGGTGCGAACCTTAAAAAGGTAGTTTTGTCCCCATATGTTGGCCCGGGAATGAAGGCTTTGATACCCACTGGGCTTTGGGTTGGCAATAAAATCACGGATGGTTCTGGGGATGGGCGGGAACATCTGGTGTAGAACCCCTAGCGCGCGGTAGCATGACTGGATATCCGCCACCTTTATCACAAATTCCAAGGGAAATTTGATCTCCCTGGCAAGTCGTTTGCTGTGCTGGTCGTAATAGGCACCCAATCCTTTTGCCCGCACCTCAACCTCACCGTCCAGCCACACTCTCCGCATCTCTTCCTCCAGTCTTCTTTTGATGGTCTGGATATCCGCGCTGTTTAGAAGCTGATGGATAATAGTCATCACCTTCTGGCTCTGACGGGGGAATTTATAGGTCAGGGCCAGGCTGTAAAGTTCCCTCTTCAGTTCATACAGCCCCATGAGCTGGGCCATGGGGGCATAGATATCCAAGGTTTCCTCCGCGATCTTCTGCCGCTTCCATTTGGGTAGGGACTCGAGGGTCCGGAGATTATGCAACCGGTCCGCCAACTTGATGACCATGACCTCAATGTGGGTGGCGGCCTCGGAAAAGATCTTCCGGTGCACGTGTTTCATAAAGGTCTGCCGGTCGCCGATAAAATGGCTGATCTTGGTACAGCCGTCCACCAAGATCTCCACATTCTTGCCGAAAAGCTCACCCAATACCACTGCGGTGACCATGGAGACATCCTCGATGGTGTCATGTAAAAGGGCAGCAGCAAGGACATCGGGGGCGCGGACCCCCATTTCTTTGACCAAAATTTCCGCCACTCCACACGGATGGCTGATAAAATCCTCCCCGGATTTGCGCACCTGTCCTGTATGGGCAGACACCGCAAAATCTAATGCCCGCCAGAAGAGACCGGCCTCCCCGGTTGGTCCTCCCAGGGTCTGCTCCATGAGACGGCGAAAAGCCGCGATATTGAATCCCTGTGTCATGATGATCCACTATCACCGAGATCTGAGGTTGCGGGAAAGCCCTTCTTTCACCCTGGGAAAGAGCGAAATATCCGTATGGGGCAAAAAGAGGGAACCCACATATTGGTCCTTAAACGACCCGACCTCCGAGAGTTCAAAACTGGTCATCCTTCTGACCACCTCCTTCACATTCTTACGGATGTGATTACTGATCTCACTCATCCTTGCCCCCATGAGCGAACCGTTCCCCACGTATCTGATCTTTTTGGGATCCACCTCGGGCAAGAGTCCAACGGCCATGGCACAATCCAGATCAAGGTAGCTGCCAAAGGCACCAGCAAGGATAATCTGTTCCAGGTCCGTGATGGAAAGCCCCACCTTCTCGACCAGGGTTTTAATACCCGCATAGATTGCGGCCTTGGCCCGGATAAAGTTTTCAATATCCACCTCGTTTATCTCGATATCCCGCTCTTGCCTGATCTCGTCCTTCCATGCCAGTACATATTCGTAGCCATTTTTACCTTCCCGAATCCGGGGATTCTTAAGTGTCCGGTCAAACTTGCCCCGCTGGTCAATAACTCCATAGGAAAACAAGGTGGCAACGATGACGAGCAGACCAGAACCGCAAATACCCTTTGGCGGCCGGTTGGCAATGGTGGTGTTCATCGGTTCCAAAGTGACGGGGTGCAGGTCAAAATCACTGATGGCCCCTGGGGCGGCCCGCATGCCATGGGTAATTCCTCCGCCCTCAAAGGCCGGCCCAGCCGAGCAGGCCGCACACGCCAGCCACTCCCGGTTGCCGACCACAATCTCCGCATTGGTCCCAATATCAATATATAATGTTAAGGCCTCGGTGCGATACATGGCCGAGCCCATGACGCCGGCCACAATGTCGCCACCCACATAACTGGAAACGGCCGGATAGACAAGGGCCACGCTATGGGTAGGCACATCCAGACCAAGATCCGTTGCCCGGATAGGATGAAAAAAGGTGCTCACCGGTACATAGGGTGCTCGCCGGATGTTATGGGGCTCAAGCCCCAAAAAGAGGTGGGTCATGGTGGTATTACCCGCGACGGTAATAGAGGCGATCTCATCCCGGTCAATGGCTGCCATTTTCAGGAGCCGGACAATGAGCTCATTCATTATTGAGACCACAAGCTCCTGCATCAACCGAAGGCCTTGGGGTTTTTCCGCATAAATAATCCGTGAGATCACGTCCTCTCCATAGCTGATCTGGGCATTGTAATCCCCTGCCTCGGCAATGACCTTCCCACTATTGAGATCAACAACCTGGCCGTACACCGTGGTGGTTCCTATATCGAACGCCAGGCCAAAGTTCCGGTGCGTCCAATTGCCCGGCTGGATATTGACGAGCAGATTTTTGCCCGGCTTATTGACCGGGCGGGCCATGGTCACCGTGATCAGGAAATCACCCTCCCTGAGGACCTTACGCATCTTTCTTAAGACCCCAAGACCGAGGACCATGCCCCGCTCGCCATATTGTTCGGCAAGTCCCCGCACCACCCGGCCGGCATCCGCCATGTTGTCATTGATCGAGGGTCTTGGAAGCTCAAGGACAAGCTTTTCCACGGGTGGGAAGAATATCCCCTCTTCGCGCAACTCTTCTATATCAAACTCATACAACTGAGCCCGATGGCGAAGGGGAACTGCTCCGGCCAGATATTTACCCTCCAACATAGACTCGGTTGGAATTCGTACTACAATATCGCCTTCGACCCTGGCAAGGCAGGCCTGCCTGATCCCGCGATCAAAATCTTCGAGAGATAATTTCTCACTCCTGTCGCCGGCAACCACACCCTGTTCAAGAAGAATCCGACATTTCCCACAGACTCCGCTCCCCCCACAGGAGGAATTAATATGCACACCCGCCTTACGGGCCGCCTCCAGTATGGTTTCCTCTATGGTTACCGACTCGGTTCTGTTGCTTGGTAAAAAAGTAACCTTATACATTGTGCGCCATTATCATAAAAATAATTGTTTATCAACAACTCGCCCTTGTCGTAAGGATAGTTGCCTATTTCACCCATAACAACAAAAAACCATCATGAAGGTAATGCGGGGGCATGAGCGTTTTCTTTAATAGCGATCCTACTCTTCTTGCCAAGCGATACAGGCGGCCGGACAATTTTTAATAGCCTCAGAGATATCTTCTTCCGGATACATGGCTAGCAGAGCGACCTCGATAAATCCCATTTCATTTTGTTGAAAAACTGCAGGGGCCACTGAGCTGCATACCTCACACCTTAAACACTCACTTAACTCGACAACTGGAATCCTCATCGGTTCTCCTTCGTTTTTTTGCCCCTCAGGGCTCTTCTTGCCATAGTCCATCTCCCATGCTATGATGCTGATATTTTCCAAAGATAGCAATAAATTTCGTAACTACTCAGGTTGTTTAGACTGTAGTCTGTTAGGACTGCGCAAAGAACG
>CAZDYX010000229.1:0-5759 GCA_964509775.1 uncultured Desulfobulbia bacterium
GATTTCGCCGGGCTTCTAGATCCCTTCCCCGTAAAAGATCTCGAACTCGTCGCTTTTAAAGGGCGGGGCCACCTTGTTTTTGACCACCTTCACCCGGGTAAGGCTTCCGACCATGTCCGGACCGTCCTTGATCGTCTGGATCTTACGGATATCAAGGCGCATGGAACTGTAAAACTTCAGGGCATTCCCACCGGTGGTCGTCTCCGGATTACCGTAGGTCCCAACACCGATCTTCATCCGGATCTGGTTGATAAAGACCAGGGCCGTATTGGTGCGTTTTATCACGCCGGTAAGTTTTCGCATCGCCTGCGACATGAGCCGGGCCTGAAGCCCCATCTGGGGGTCGCCGATATTTCCCTCAAGTTCGGCCTTGGGCACCAGGGCAGCCACGGAATCGATCACGATGACATCCACGGCCCCGCTTCGGATCAGGACCTCGGCGATCTCCAGGGCCTGCTCGCCGTTGTCGGGCTGGGAGACCATGAGGTCATCCACATTGACGCCCAGTTGTCCGGCATAGGCGATATCCAGGGCGTGTTCGGCGTCGATGAAGGCCACGGCCCCCCCCTGTTTCTGGGCCTCGGCGATGATGTGCAGGGAAAGGGTGGTTTTCCCTGAGGATTCCGGGCCAAAGATCTCCGTGACCCGCCCTCGGGGGATGCCGCCCACGCCGGTCGCGATATCGAGGGTAAGGGAGCCGGTGGAGATCACCGGGATACTTTCGAGCTCATCGGTGCCGAGGCGCATGATTGCCCCCTTGCCGAACTGTTTTTTGATCTGCGAAAGGGCATTATCGATTGCCTTGCTTTTTTCAGGGGATAGGTCCATAAGAAAATTCTCCTTGTTTGATGGCGGGTTAGGTTGGTTAAGTTATTTAGGTTGTTTAGACTGTAGTCTGTTAGGGTCGTGCAAGGAAACGAAGAAACTCGCCCTGAGCACCATATCCACCTAAACACCTACAGACTATCCACCTAACCAGCCACCCTGTTTGTTATAAGTCAATCTCTATTAAGCAAACTCCGACGGATAATATCCATGGCGGTCTGGCAGGAAAGCTCCTGAATCTGCCAGCGTTCACCCGCAAACTGAAAGCAATGTACGGCTGTTTTCTTTTCATCCGTCAGGCCGATAAAAACCGTCCCTACCGGCTTCGTGCTGCTTCCGCCGGCAGGGCCGGCAATACCGGTCACCGAAACCCCCAGGTCGGCATGGCCGAGATGCGCCACCCCCTCGGCCATTGCCCTGGCGGTCTCGGCGCTTACCGCGCCGACCTGGTCCAGGATCTGGCGGGGGACGGAGAGAATCCGTTCTTTCAGGTCATTACTGTAGGCCACCACGCCGCCGATAAAATACTCGGAACTGCCGGGTACCGAGGTAATCTTCCGGGCAATGAGGCCACCGGTGCAGGATTCGGCCACGGCCAGGGTTTTTCCCTGAGATCGGAGCAGATGGCCAAGTTGCCCCTCCATGGTCTCATTGTCCTGGGCAAATATGCACTGAAAAAATTCCTTCTCGATCTCGTAAGCTATCTCAAAGAGCAGGTGCTCAACCTCCTCCCTCAGTCTTCCCGACACCGTGAGATTCACATGCACCTCGGGAAATACCGGATAATACCCAATTCTAATGTTCGGGTTCTTGCCCTCAATATGGGTAAGCCGTTTATTGATCTCGAACTCGGAAAGACCAAAAAGCTTAAAAAGCCTTTGTCTGACGACACGGGTTCCCTCGCCCTCCCAGGCTGAAAGCCAGGGGATAACGTTTTCAATCAGCAGTTGTTTCATTTCGAAAGGCACGCCCGGAAGAAAGAAGATAGGCGTATTGCCATGCACCAGGAGATATCCGGCCATCCGTGCGGTAGGGTTTAACACCTCGGCCCCGGCAGGCAACCAGGCAAGCTTTTTTAACGGATGATCCGACGTGTCAAGGGCCCCATCCCGTTCTGCGCCGATCATGGCCAGGATCTCCGGGTACAAGGTAACCGGTCGGTCAAGTACCTGCGACACGGTCTCATTGGTCAGATCGTCGGTGGTCGGGCCCAGGCCGCCGGTGACGATAATAAAATCAGCCCGGCCCAGGGCCTTTTTCAAGGCGTCTTCGATATCTGGCGGACTATCGCCCACCGTGGCCATGGAAATGATTTCGTGGCCGACGGCAAAAAGCTTGCCGGCGGCGAAAAAACTGGTGGTATTGAATATCCTTCCCGATGTCAGCTCATCCCCTATGGCAATAATTTCACCCTTCATCGGTGTTGCTCCCGTTCCCTTGGTTTGCGCTGCGTCTTTATCCTTGCTCGATCCGGTAGGGTACCTGGACTATCTTCCAGCCTTGTCAGCTTGATTGACTTGGTCTGTTGCCTTGACTCAGTCCTTTTGAGTAGGCTGATACTGGTCGCGGTCGCACCCTATAGCCACTGTCCCTTTGACAAACTCCATGATGCGGTCGCCGAAAAGGATAAGATCATCCAATCCAGACATGATGACTGATTTTACAATGTCCAGATTCATCCGCTGATAATCGTGAATGATCGTGTTGCGGAAATGAACCATGTTTTTCAGTTTTTCCGACAAACGCTGGTCAATCACGAATTTTTTCTGAAGCAGTTCGAAGCTTTCCGCGCTGGATGCGGGAATCCCCATTTTGTGGGATTTGATAACATGATTCGCAAGGTCGATGGCCTGCTCGCATGCCCGCAGCACGTTGAGAATTGCCGCGTCCTGTTTCGTGAAATCAGTATCAAAACCGGACGGGTTCCCATGATACTCTTCCCGTGCCCGTTCCACGCAGCGTTGAATGCTCTGAATTTTATTGATGACTATATCATTCATACGCTGTAGGCTCTCCCCGTTTTCATGAAGGAATCCACAAGATCCCGCCGCTCTTCATTTAGTTTCTGATAGTAGGACAGCACCAGCATTTCAAATTCATCCACGGCGTACTGATCCGCGCAGTAAAGAAGTCGGCCTCTGGCGATGATTTCCTTCTGGAACACCGTTGAGATCTGGCGGACATTTACCAGGTCTACATCTTTTCGTAAGTTATCCGCAAGGGCCTGCCTGCATTGGCTCAACGCGAGATGTCGTTCATTTTTTGCCTGGAGTGGTGGCAGCAGCAAGGCAATATCAATGTCGCTGTCAGGCCATTCGTCTTCCGTATCGTAAGAGCCGAAAAGGTATACGGCCTGCACATCTGGGTAGTATTCCAGGATGATCCGAATGATTACGTCCCTTTCGTTCATACCGTCACCCCCACAATGTTAAGGCCTGCAATTTTTTGGTGCCTTAGGTTGAACATTTTCCAACGGGCATTATCTTTTGAGCGAGTTTGATCAGCGATAGAAGCGCACTGTTCACAGCCTCTTCGTTCGGGAAAGCCTCGGCCACTTCGGGCTTAAGTACGACAATATTTGACGAATCGCGCATGCGGCTTGCATACTTGCCCCGCACCAAGCCCGCTGGGAAGTCTGATCGTACGTACTCGGCACGTAATTCGTCTTTATTTGTTTGCTTAACCTTCTTCATTCGAATTTTATGTTGCATTATACCAACCGGCCCAGGACATTTTTGTCGACAATCCGTTCGATACGAACATCAACGATGGTATTCTCCAGGCCATTCGGGCCGTCAAAGAGCACGGGGATATAATTTTCCGAAAATCCTCGCCAGAGCCGATAGGCCTTTTGTCGTCCCTCGACCAGAACCCGGTGAATCCGCCCGAAACTACGGCCATAAAAGGCGGTCCGTTTTTTATGATCCAATTCCCGGAGCTGCCTTACCCGTTCCTTCTTGGCCGAGCTTGACACCTGATCGGACATGGTGGAGGCAGGGGTGCCCGGCCGCCTGGAATAGGGAAATACATGGAGATAGGCCACCGGCAACCTTTCAAGAATTTCCCTGGTGCGGCCGAATGCCTCCTCGTCCTCGCCGGGAAACCCGACCAGAACATCCACGCCGATGGCAATATCAGGGATTGCCTCAACACCGGCAAGTATTCGATTTTTATAATCGTCGGCACAATATTTACGGTTCATGCGACTTAATATCCCGTCATCGCCGCTTTGCAGCGGAACATGCAAATGCGGCATAACCCGGCATGAGCCTCGCAGAAATCCGAGCAGGTCTCCGGAGAGCTCAGTGGGTTCGAGGGAGCTTATGCGAAAACGCGGGATTATTGTTTCCGCCTCCAACCGGCGGAGAAGGTCAACCAGGGTCAAGGACGGTCTAAGATCAAGGCCGTAGGCCCCGGTGTGGATGCCGGTTATTACCACCTCATTATATCCTTCCTCCCAATAGGTTTTGGCCTGATCTAAGACGGCATCCGGGGCAAGACTTCTGCTCCGGCCGCGGGTATACGGCACAATGCAATAGGTGCAGAAGCTGTTGCATCCATCCTGAATGCGTAAAAAAGCCCGGGTCCGGTCGGGAAAACGCCTGACCAAAAGCTGGCATATCTCCTTTTGGGTTCCAATATCACCCAGGTACTTCGTAAGGTCATCTGGCCGGGCGGATAATGCTATGTCCGTCAGGGCATCTTTGTATCCATTTCCCACCACCCAGATGGGTCTGTCCGCAAGGTCATGGAGTTCACGGGCATGTATCTGGGCGTAACAGCCGGTGACGACCAGCCGGCCATGGGGGTTGATCCTTGCCGCGCGGCGGATGAGTTGCCTGGACTCGGCCGTCGCCTTTGCCGTGACCGCACAGGTATTGATAACCACCAGATCCGCTGAATGGGAAAACGGGACCACCTCCACGTTGCGGGCGAGAAACTCAGACTGAAAGGCCGCGGTTTCAAACTGATTGACCTTGCATCCCAGGCAGGCCAAGGCGACACGAGGCCTTTCCATGATGTTATTCAAATAACTTCCCCGATGATTGTTACAATCTTAGTCTCATTCTCACGGTAACCGTTCACCCACGTTTGTTGGTCTACGATTGGAAAGATACTACTCGAACTTCCCTTATCTGGTGAACGGTTACTTCTCACGGAATCAAGAGATTCCCGCGGTTCGTTCGCCCTTGCCTTGGCAAGCAGGGTGTCGTAGAAGTCTTCCCATAGCTCACCATGTTCCTTGAGATCTATCAACACCGAGGTTTTCTGACCCCTATCATCGACAAGAAATTGAATTCCTCTCATTTGTGCCCTCCCAGGTCTTAATACCGCTATCTATCTCCCCGCCGCCGAGCATGGTCTCGTCTTGATAGAAAACCGCAAACTGGCCGGGCGTTATGGCTTGCTGGGGCTCGTCAAAAGTCACGGCGAGCACATCCCCCGAACCCTTTTCGACCAAGGCCAGGGCCTCCGCATGCCGGTAACGGATCCTGACCCCCAGGTGGGCCGGCAAAGGAAGTTCCTTGCCGGCCACCCAGTTGACCTTGCCCATTGTAAGCCCTTTTCGCCAAAGATCGGCTTTTTTCCCCACAATCACCCGGTTTTCCGGGTGGTCAAGGCCCAGGACATAATAGGGGGTGGCATCAGGGAGGCCAAGCCCGCGGCGCTGCCCTATGGTAAAGGCGTGAATCCCTTGGTGGCTTCCTATAGTCTTGCCGCTAAGGGTCTGCACCGGCCCGGCAAGGATTTTTCCGTCCAACCGGTCGCGCAGAAACCCTTCCACATTACGGCCCTTAAGAAAACAAACGTCCTGACTCTCCGCACCCACCAGACTGGCCAAGCCAAATTCCAGGGCAAGTCCCCTGACCTCATCCTTGGTAATATCGCCCAACGGGAAACAAACCCTTGCCAGTTGTCTTTGCCCCAATTGC
>CAZDYX010000229.1:5799-6182 GCA_964509775.1 uncultured Desulfobulbia bacterium
TGATCCTTTTTTTGATCCCTTGCCTTTTCTATTCGGAGACCATCATCGCCCTGGACAATTCTGGCATAATGGCCGGTTGCCAGAAACGAATGGCCTCTTTCCGTTATCAGATCCAGCAAGGCCCCGAATTTGACGGCCGGATTACAGATCATGCATGGATTAGGCGTTTTTCCTCTAAAATAGGTTTGGGCAAAATAGTCAAGGACAACTTCAGCAAAAAAACGGCTAAGATCAATGATCTCAAGGGGTATGCCCAGGGAGGAGGCAACGGCACGCACCCTTTGGACTTGGGTGTCACTGTCCGGTTGGGCCAGGCGCAGGGAAAAGCCCCGGACCTCAAAACCCTCCTTTTTTAATAAGGCGGCGGTCACCGAGCTATCCAC
>CAZDYX010000230.1:0-6154 GCA_964509775.1 uncultured Desulfobulbia bacterium
AGGGCCTGTTGCCTTCGGGGGTACCTTTTCTCTTGGCCCTTCTGAGGCCTCTTGCTTTACTCCTGACCCATCAGGTTCGTCTTTCACCACCTGCACCATGACTGAAGATGGTTGGGGTCTTGCCAAGGAATAGTGCATCAGCATCCGGTCGGAAATATGGACGATCAAAAAGAAGAACCCATGAAGAAAGAGGGCCATCCCCAAGGCCCGCCGCATTCCTTGATTGCTGACCATAATACCTTCCCTGCCGAGATCCTTGCCGGCTATTACCTACCGGTCGCCAAACCAGTGTTCTCCACCATTGAGCAGGGATACCACCGGAAAGCCGTCCCAAAGCTCGACGATATTGAGGCAGGCGAAATCCTGCTCGATCCTGAAGATGTGCTGCAAGGGCAGGCCGAGAAATTCGGCCAAAATTACCCTGTTTATACCGCCGTGGGCAACGATGCAGAGGGTCTCACCCTGATGAAGGCCAAGAAGTGGGGCGAGGGTCTGCATGGCCCGCTCCTTCACCTCCAGTGTACTTTCTCCGTTAATGGGTGAAAAGTGTAATGGATCATTTTTCCAGGAGGTAAAGGCATCCGGATACTGGGCCGCGATTTCATTAAAGGTCATACCCTCCCAGTCGCCGAAGTGCCTTTCCCGTAGACCCGGAATAACCTGCGGCACCAGGCCGAAAACAGACGCGATTTCCTCCGCGCTTTTCCGGGCCCGGATAAGGTCGGAGCTGTACACCGCAGAAAGCCCGGTGCTGGTGCGCCCCAGGATTTCCCTGATCAGCAGGGCGGTTTTTTTTATCTGGCGATAACCATTTTCGGAAAGCGGCACATCAATGGTCCCTTTATAGCGGCGCTCTCCGGCCCCTTCGGTTTCCCCATGTCTTATAAGATAGAGATTCGCGAGCATAGCATCACCCAAAACAACATGATAATTTCTGCCAGTTCGGCCGTGGCGCCCAAGGTGTCACCGGTTAGGCCGCCAAAATTCTTCCCGCAGGTTCTGATCAGGAAAAGACAGGCTCCATAAAGGATAACAACGAGTCCGGCCAGCAGCACGGGAATCAGGATAAAATCTCCCCGACCGGCGAGGAAGATGGTAAGGACCAGGAAGACCAGGGTCTGTCCGGTTATTGCCAGGAATCTGTGGTTCGGAACAGCACCGATAAATATTCTGCCCAGTCCTTCCGGCCTTGCCGGCCGGCCGTGGAACATGGCCATTACCATGGCCCATTTGGAGACCACGGGCAGAACGAGGATTGAGGCGAAAAAAAGCGGCTGCGAGGCGTCGATGAGGTCCTTCATGAGCAGGAGCTTTACCACTATCGAGAGCACAATGGCGGTCACGCCGGCAGGACCGACAGAACCGGTCTTCATGATTGCCAGTTTTTCCTCCGCCCCTCCTGGTTTGGCAAACCCGTCAAAGGTGTCGGCGAGGCCGTCCAGATGAAATCCGCCATTTATAAGGATACGGCCGGTGACGAGCAAGGCTGCGGTCATCTCGGAAGAAAAGGATCGGAGAAACAGAAAACCCAGCAAGGCAAAGATGATTCCCTCCAGAAGGCTAACGCCTGGGTAGGCGACAACACTTTTGGCCAAGTCGTTCTCTGATACCTGCTCCTGCCGGCCAATAGGGATGATGAAGAGAAATTGCCAGGCGATCCGGATAGTTTTCAGAAAGGAACCGTTATCAGGCTTTTGATACCTTGGCCTCATCAAAGGTTGCCATCTCTTTATAGATTTTTAGACCGGCCTCGATCATGAGCATGGCCAGGGCCGCTCCGGTGCCTTCACCAAGTCGCAGGTCCAGATCGAGAATCGGTTTGAGCCCTAAGCTCGTAAGCATATGACCATGACCGATCTCAACCGAGTTATGGGCGGCAAAAAGGTAATCTTTGACCCGCGGCGCAAGGCAATAAGCGATGAGCGCCCCGGCCGTGGAGATAAATCCGTCCACCACAACGGGAATGCGCCTGGCTGCCGCGCCCAGACAGAGCCCGGCGATGCCGCCGATCTCGGCCCCGCCAATCTTGGCGAGCACCCCGAGCGGATCGGTACGCACCGGGCTGTTCCTTTCGATAGCGGTTTCGATGACCTTTACCTTGTTTTCCCAGGCCGCATCATTAATGCCTGTTCCTCTTCCAGTCATCTCAGGAACCGGTCTCCCGGTCAAGACCGCGGCAATGGCACTTGCCGGGGTGGTGTTTCCTATCCCCATCTCCCCGGTGCCAAACATGGTACAACCCTTAGCCCCGTATTCATCGGCCAATTCAATACCCACCTCGATACAGCGAATCGCCTCTTCCCGGGTTAGCGCCGGCCCCCGGGCGATATTCCTGGTGCCGCGCACCACCTTTTTGTCGAGAAGACCGGCAATGCCTTCAAAATCATGATCCACGCCGATATCGACGACCACCACCTCAGCGTTAGCATGTCGGGCCAGGACATTGATCCCGGCTCCACCGGCCAGAAAATTCATGACCATCTGCCTGGTTACCTCCTTGGGAAAGAGGGATACCCCCTCATCTGCCACGCCGTGGTCACCGGCAAAGGTGAAAATCACCTTCCTATCAAGGACCGGGAAAGGGTTTTCGGTAATTGCCACCAGGCGTCTGGCAAATTCCTCCAACCGACCCAGGCTGCCGAGCGGCTTGGTGAGCCGGTCGAGTCGAGCTTGGGCCTTGGCCTCCAGGGCCTGATCCACCGGAACGATAGCCGCCAGGGTACGGTTAATAATGGTTTCCATTATGAATCCTTAGTAACTATCCAGGTTGGTTAGGTCGTTAGACTGTAGACTGTTAGGCAGGGAATGGATCGGAGGATAGGCACGGTACGACTCACATTTCATCTTTCTCTAATTGCTAACAGACTAAACTCCTTCAGACTATCGACCTGAGTAGTTACAATCCTTAATCCTTGATTTTTATTGGGATGCCGGCGACCACAAGATACGCCTCATCCGCGGCTGCCGCTATTTTTTGATTGGTAAATCCTGCCAGGTCACGAAAACGGCGCGCCATTTCGTTTTCGGGCACAATTCCCATCCCGACCTCGTTGGCCACCATGAAAAGGGGACAACTGCATGCACGCGCCGCAGAAAGCAAGATATGCGTTTCATTTTCCACATCCCTTTGTCGGGCCATGAGGTTGGCAATCCAGAGGGTGAGACAGTCGAGGACCACTGCCCTGTGACCAGCGAGCAGCCCAAGGAGCGGGGCAACCTCGGTCGGCTCTTCAATGGTTTCCCATTCCGGCCCCCGATCGCGTCGGTGGCGCTCGATCCTTGCGGTCATCTCGTTGTCGAGGGGTTCCAGAGTGGCAATAAAGGCCTTTTTGCCCGAATACTTTTCTGCCGCGGCAAGGGCAAATGAGCTTTTCCCGCTCCGGGCCCCGCCGGTAATAAATATTATTCGACCCATTGAAGCAAAATCCGCAATTTTTTCTACGAATGAAATTAATGAAGAAAAAGAATAGCGCTGGGGAAAAATCAATTATTCCGCCCGCAAGCTTTCAATAATCCTGTTTGCCACTTGTTCCGGGGTTAATGGGTCCGTATCAATCTCGTATTGGGCAGCATCTTTGTATTTGGGAGTCCTGCGGCCGAGGACCTCTGCCACCTCTTCGGTAAAGGTTTTGCCGGCGGTCAAGGCCGGACGTTCCGTGCCCCCTTGAATCCTCGAGACAATCACCACCACCGAGGCCTGCAACCAAAATATCCGAGAATTGGTTTGGAGGATCTCGATATTTTCCGGCCGCTCAATAACCCCACCACCGGTATCAATAATAATATTATCGCGGTCGGCCATTTCCCGGACTATTTCGGATTCGAGATCCCGAAACCCCGGCCAACCGTATTTTTCCACAATTTCCGGGATGGGCATACCCGCCTTTTTTACTATTTCCGCATCCATGCCAAGACACGGCATATTGAGACGCTCTGCAAGCAGTTTTCCCACCTCACTTTTTCCGGTACCACGATAACCGATCAGTACAATATTCATGATCTCAAATGCTCCATTACCACCCGGCGCATCACCGCCACCGGGGCCTCAACCCCGGTGAAGCGTTCAAATTGCAGGACCGCCTGGTTGATAAACATATCGACTCCGAAAATTGTCTTAAGCCCCCGGGATCTGGCCCCGGAAATCAGTTTCGTCTCCAGGGGGGTATAGACGATATCAAAGACGACCTGCCCCGGATGAAAAAGCTCGGCAGGAACCAGGGAAGCATCTTCCCGGGGATGCATGCCGACGGGGGTGCAATGGATGATCACCTCCGCCTTTTCCATGGCTGCGGCAAGAGAGCTCCCGGTCAACACCTCCGAGGTGATGCGGGCATCCGTTCCCGCCTTTAGATCGGCGGTCAACTGCTGGAGCATGGCCTTGTTAACATCCAGGATGGCAAGTTCCCGCAGCCTGGTATTACGGGCCAGGGTAAAGGAAATCGCCCGAGCCGCGCCGCCCGAGCCCAACATTAGGACGTTCCTGCCGCTAAGATCCACCCCGGCATCGACAAGGGCCTTTAACGCCCCGGGTCCATCCGTGCCGAACCCGATCAATCTGCCTTGTTCATTAATAACCGTATTGATTGAACCGATGCTGCGGTCCACCTCGGCTATTTCATCGACATATTTCATTGCCTCGATTTTATGGGGGATAGTGACGCTCATGCCGCGAAAATTTGCTATGGCCCGCATTCCTGATAAGGCATTTTTTACGTCCTCGACCGGGCAGGCCAGATAGATATAATCCAGGTCCAAATGCGCGAAGGCGGCATTGTGAATTGCAGGTGAAAGGCTATGTGCAACCGGATTACCGATAACAGCGCAAAATTTAGTGGATGCGCTTATGGATCTGGCGTTTTTCATTTTCCTAAAACTCCTTGTATTTTCTTGATGTGGCTCTGTTCATCCGACGATGGCAAAGAGTAGTTTTGGCTGGCGGTTGATTGTTCATGGCACATGATGGTCCAATTAATTTTCGGGTATAAATCACTATTCCTTTTTGTTGCTTTTACCGACCTCGATCTGATTGCGTAACTGTTCGAGCATCTTTGGGCCAATCCCCTGCACCTTGGAAAGATCGTCCACGGTAGCAAACGGACCATGCTCTTTTCTATAATCAACGATGGCCTTGGCCTTGGCCGGCCCGATTCCAGGCAGGCCCTCAAGCTCCTTTACATCCGCTGTATTGATGTTTACCCCTGCAAATGCAACCCCCACTAAAAGCAGAACACCCAGGACAGAAATCAATAATCTTTTAAACATACCAGCCCCTCCTTAATTAATAGTTTGTTTTTCGTTATAGTCCATCAACCGCCAGCCACAGCCCTAACAAAACATACTGATACCTATTAATAGCAGGCGTATAACATTATAATTAAGAGCAAACAAGAATAATATTGGGCCAGAGATCTTATGAACTATCACTATCGAACAAGAAAACCTGTCCATTGTTTTGCCGGACAACCGGCGCACAACGGCGCCTTCTTTTTACAGAAATGCTTGCCAAGGGCTACCAGCAGGGCGTGGTATTCATTAAAGATGCAGACGTCGGGAGGAAGGCTATGGTGGAAAAGTTCCTGCATTTCCTGATAAGTGGTCTCTTCCGGGATCAGGCTATGACGGGAAAGGATCCGGTGGGTGTAGGCATCCACCACAAAAGAAGGCTTGCCGGCGGCATACAAGGTGATGCTATCCGCCGTCTCTGGCCCGATGCCTTTCACGGCGAGAAGCCACCGCCGTAACCGGCCTGTTTCCTCGCCAAACAACCGATCCAGATCGCCCCCATAATCCCGAGAGATAGCGGACAAAAGATTCTTTAACCGTATTGCCTTCAGATTATAATATCCGCTTGCCCGAATCCTGCCGGCAAGCTCAGCATGCGGCATGGCCTCCAGGGCCGCAAAGGAGAGGAGCTTCTCTTTTTTTAGGCCCTCGATGGCCCGACTCACATTGGACCAGTTCGTGTTCTGGGTGAGGACCGCTCCTACCATGATTTCAAAAGGGGTCTCCCCCGGCCACCAATGCTGTGGCCCAAAATGGGAGAGCAAAAGGCCATAGAGTTCATCCAGCTTATTTCTCATGTTAAGAACATTAATCAAAAAAGGTAACTACTCAGGTTGTTTAGACTGTAGTCTGTTAGGACTGCGCAAAGAAC
>CAZDYX010000231.1:0-6141 GCA_964509775.1 uncultured Desulfobulbia bacterium
GCCCGGATGGCGTCATCATTCCCCGGGATAAGATAGGTCAACCCGTCCGGATCGCAATTGGTGTCGGCGATGGCGATAACGGGAATCCCCAATTTATTCGCCTCAGTGACGGCAATCTTTTCCTTGTTGGGGTCCACGATAAAAATGGCACGAGGAATACCCTTCATAGCCTTTATGCCGCCCAAAAACTTATTGAGCTTGACAATCTCCTTTTCCATAACCAAAACTTCTTTTTTGGCAAAACGGTGGATAGTGCCGTCCTCTTTCATCGTTTCCAGGGAGCGCAGACGCTCAATCCCTTTTTTAATGGTCTGGAAATTGGTCAGCATCCCGCCCAGCCAGCGATGATTCACATAAAACATACCACAGCGCTCAGCCTCTTCCCGAACAACATCCTGGGCCTGTTTTTTGGTGCCGACAAAAAGAATGGTACCCCCACGGGCCACATCTTCCATGACAAACTCATAGGCCTTGTTAAACAGACCCATGCTCTTTTGCAAATCGATGATGTAGATACCGTTCCTGGCCCCAAAGATGTATGGTTTCATCTTCGGATTCCAGCGCCGGGTTTGATGTCCAAAATGAAGCCCCGACTCAAGCATTTGCCGCATAGTAATGTTTGCCAATGTTATTCTCCTCGTTGTTGTTTTTTGGTTGTTCCGCCATCCCCTTGTCCATATCCAGCCAACAGACACCAAAGGACCCTCGCAGGGATGTGTGTGATGAAAAATCCCATTCTTGTACCATCTGCTTCTTTTTTTTGCAAGGTCTAAACATCCAGCGGGAGCGCTGACGCTTGAGTTTTCATGCATCCAGTAAAATTTCGTGACTTGCATGGCGAATTTGCGCGACGAATTCTTTTTGGGGTGCCGCTGATCCCTTGCTACACGGGGCATTCCGAGTTCATGCGTTAGCGCTGGGAACTTGGGGTTATTGCCCCTAAAAGGCCTTGATCGTTGTTTGGCCCATTCGTAGCCACTCGTCGGGTTAGCGCAGCGTAACCCGACATCAAGCCAGCCTGATCGTCGGGTTACGGCAAAAAACGCCTCTTGTACCCCCTCGCGGGGTGAACCCGACCTACGATTTGAACCAAGAAGCATTGAACTGTGCCGAAACGATGATCAAGGCCAAAAAAAATAAGGCCGATATCGCTTGTTGCGACATCGGCCTTATCTAACGGTAATGCTTTAAGCCTGTTTAGGGTTATCTTTCTTTTATACCTTTATACCTTCTTTGCCGTCCTGGTTATTTTTTGTCAACGGAAAAAACATTCAGCCCTTTCAGGAGTAACAGCGCGGTATTGAGCTGTGCGTCCTTGGCAAGTTGTTTACTGTTGTTGCTCCCCTCAGGTTCTGCCGCCCCTTCTTTCTTGGCCGGCTCATTCTTTGGTTTTAACTCTTCTTCGCCGTTGGTGATGTGGCGCTTTAGATCCTTTTCCTTGAGATACCAGGCTTTCTCATCCTTTTCATCCTCAGGCGGTGCATAGGCAAGGCGGGAAGGGACGACGACATCCGGGGTTATACCCTTTGCCTGGATGGATATGCCGTTGGGGGTATAGTAGCGTGCGGTCGTAAGGCGTAATCCCGAGCCGTTTTCCATGGGGATTATGGTCTGTACGGAACCCTTGCCAAAGGTCTGGGCCCCAAGAATAAGGGCCCTTTTGTGGTCTTGCAGGGCTCCGGCAACTATTTCCGAGGCACTCGCCGTCCCCTCATTGACCAGTACGACGATGGGGAATTTAAACTCTTTCCCGTCACGATGGGCGGAGAAGGTCAGGTTTTGATCCTTGATCCGGCCCTTGGTATAGACAATCAGACCTTCATCAATAAAGATATCCGAGACCTTGACCGCCTGTTCCAAAAGGCCGCCCGGGTTGTTGCGCAGATCCAGAACCAGGCCTCTGACTTCACCCTCTTTGGTAAGGTCATGCAGGGCCTTTTCAAGATCCTTGCTGGTTTGGGTCTGGAAGTTGGTTACCCGGACATAGGCGTAGCCAGGTTCAAGGGTCTTTGCCTTGACGCTGTGAATGGGGATTACATCGCGGACGATGGTTATGTCCTTAAGCTCGGACCAGCCTTCCCGATAAATAGAGATGGTGACCGAAGTGCCTTTTGGACCCCGGAGTTTTTTCACCGCCTCAACAAGGGTCAGGTCTTTGGTCATCTCTTTATCGATCTTGATGATCTTATCACCGGCCTTAATACCCTTTTCAAAGGCAGGGGTCTCTTCGATGGGGGAGACCACGGTAAGCACGCCATCCTTCATGGTGATTTCAATCCCGATGCCGGAGAATTCACCCTTGGTTTCAACCTGGAGTTCTTTAAAATCCTCCGGTTTAAGAAAGGAGGAATGGGGGTCGAGGGCATCAAGCATGCCTTTAATCGCCCCGGCTACAACCGTCTGGGGATCAACCTCATCAACGTAATTGTTTTGGATGATGTTTAAGACATTGGCAAAGACCTCGAGATCCTTATAGATGTCCTTGGTACTGGCCGAGACCCAAGAATTGTATTGAACCGTTACGAGGGCCAGGACTATTCCGCCAATAATCGCCGTGCTGATAACAACCTTCTTTTTCGAAAAAAAATTCATCATAGGGGTGTCCAAAGTTTATAGATAATGTCCGATCGTTGATTAGAAAAAAACTCCACTTGATAACCGCTCTTGTCATAATAATCAAACCACAAGGGAAACCAAAGGAAAAAAGAAGGGTATTGATTTTTACTTCGTCATTTTGTTGCGAATCACCATCAATGAAAATGGAATCCGCTTAGGAGCCAGAATAAAAACCCTTCCAATCAGCTCCTGACTTCTGACTTCTGAATTCTGTCTCCTGACGTAACCGTTCACCAGGTATTGGTAGGGGCGGGTTTCAAACCCGCCCAAATAAGACCGAATTGACCTGATTTTATGAAGGGATTACGACGTTGTGGTTGTTTGGGCGGGTTTCAAACCCGCCCCTACAGGTAGACCAACAAACTTGGGTGAACGGTTACTCTCCTGACTCCTGTCTCCTGAATTCTGTCTCCTGACTCCTGTCTTCTTTCCAGGCCCTTATTGGTCCCGCATTTTATAGGCCTCTATTTTTAAGCCCGCATTGTTGATCCAATGAAGAGGGTTCTCCGGGGTGGAACCACGGCGGATCTCGAAGTGCAGTCCTTCTCCGAGGAGAGCCGGATCATCTCCCATAATCCCCACCACATCCCCCTTGGCAACGTGGGCACCCTCTTTGACAAAAAACTTTTCCGCCCTGGACATCAGGCTGTAATGTTGATCGCCGTGGTCGATAATAACGAGATTCCCGTATCCCCGTAAAAAGCCGGAGTAAATAACCGTACCATCATAGATGGCCCTGATCTTCGTCTCCGGATTGGTCTTAATGTCAATCCCGCTTTCCACGGTGCTGATGCCGAATTTTCCGCGGGAATTATGGCCGAAATAGGTAACTACCTTGCCCGGCGCCGGAGGATCAAGTCGTCCTTTTTGGGCCGCAAATCCTCCCTTCTTTTTGGGGGAAGGGGGAGAAGTGCCTTCGGGTTTTGGACCTGGTGTTGCCTCTTGGGCTCGCTGACGGGCCTTTTCCTCCAGTTGCCTCAAGGTGGCGTTAAGCGCCCGGGATGCCTGCTCCAGTTCTTTTATGGCGCTTAAATACAATTTTTTTTCGTTTGTTATCTGGGTAAGGAGATCTACTTTTTTCTCCCGGGTCGCTGCAAGCATCTTTTCCTGTTCGCTTTTTTCGGCAAGGACAAGGGCCAGTTTGTTTCTTTCCTCCGTCAGTTTTTCCTGGCTTGCGGAGAGTTCCATGATCTTGGCCCGGTAATCGGCAAGAAGTTGCTGGTCATGCCGGATGATATTTTCGAAACTCTCATGAAAAAAGAGCAGGTCGGTAAGGGATTGGGCGGAAAACAGTATCCGCATGAGTCCCGGCGAGTCGAGGCGATAGTATGCGGAAAGCCTTTTTTTAACCTGTCGTTCGAGGGTCTGCTTCTCGTCTTTATTTTTTTTCAGTAAAGATTCCTTGGTGCGGATGATTTCCTCCTGATGCCTGAGCTCTGTCTCGGTTTTTTTAAGACTCATTTTCTGGCTGGCCAGTTCCTTGTCTATCTCTTCAAGCTCGGCAAGGACATTCCTTTCCTTTTCCTGGGTCTTCACTACCTGCTGTTGTTGCGTACGTATTCCCTCTTCGATGCGTCTTGCCTTTTTCTTTTGCTCGAGCAACTGACCTTCCAACCCATCTATGTTACGGGGTGCCGCATTTAGCAGACCGATTGGGAAAAGGGCGGAAATGATGATTACATAAAGGATAATTTTCATGTCAGGTGCGCAGAGACTGCCGCATGGAGATGGTGCTTCCCACTATACAGAGAATGATGCTGCCGACAATGAGTCCGGTCAGGACGATGGGAGGCAGGAAGGAGAAAGAGAGCCAGTTTAGAAAATCAGGACCGCTGATGGCATGTTCGGCCCATCGAAAAAGGAAATAGAGGGCGAGTATTGCCAGGCCGGAGCCAAACAATCCCTGGATAACCCCCTCCACGAGAAAGGGGTCCCGGATATAGGGCGTTGTGGCGCCCAGCAACCTTAAAATTTCCAGTTCCTCCTGTCTTTTGTAAATGGCAAACCTGACCGCGTAGGAGACCATAAAGATGGTGGTAAAGATCAACAGGGCGGCGCTTAAGGTGACAATGATCCTGAACAGGTTGATCACATAATGGAAACGCTCTATCCAGTCGTGGGCGTATTGCACCTTAATAACACCGGGGAAGGAGGACAGATATTTAGAAAGTTCTTTCAGCCGGGCCGGATTATTGAATCCTGCCCGGGGTGAGATCTCGATGGAAGGCGGCAGAAAAGAGGGATCAAGGTCATTGACGATATCCCTTTCCGGTCCGAGTTTTTCTTTAAGTCGACCAAAGGCCTCTTCGCGCGATACGTACACAAATTGTTCAACCTCGGTGAATACGTTGACCTCCTTCTTTAATTGGGAGAGGAGCTCAGATGCCGGTTCCTTTTCAAAATAGACAACGATTCGCACGTCATCGCCGATGCGGTTGCTTAGGGTATTACAATTAAGGTAGATGAGAAGAAAAAAGGAAAAGATGAAGACCGATAGACTAACCGTGAGGGTGGTCATGAGCTGGGTCGCCCATGTCTGTTTGAGATTGCGGATAGTAAGTCTTAGGGTATAGATGAGGGCGTTCATTATTTTTTTTACCCTTCGAACCTTTTTTACTGAGGAAATTCTGTTTGCAGCGGGGCAGGGGGGGGACCGCCCGGATTTATGACGGATAACACGCCATGGGACAATTCCACAACCCGCCGGTGCGTATGACGGAAGATGTTTTCATCATGCGAGGCGAGGATAATGGTCGTACCCTTGGCATTCATTTTTTTGAATAATTGGATCACGAGATCGGTCAACTCGGGGTCGAGATTGCCGGTTGGCTCATCGGCAAGAAGAAGGGCAGGGGTGTTGGCCATCGCCCTGGCAATGGCCACTCGCTGTTGTTCTCCCCGGGAGAGTTTGGAAACCAGGGTGTCGGTTTTTTTCTCAAGAAGCAGGATTTTCAAGAGCTCTGTTACCCGGCGCCTGATAGTCGAGCGTGGGGTATAATAAATTTCCATGGCCATGCTGATGTTGTCATAAACCGTTTGTTTGGGCAGAAGTTTGAAATCCTGGAATACCACCCCCATCCGCCGCCGCAGGAAGGGAATTTCCGACGACGGAATCTTGGTGAGATCATATCCTGCCACCTCGATAAGCCCCTTGGCGGGAAAATCCATACAACACAGCATCTTGAGCAGGGTGGATTTGCCCGCCCCGCTCATGCCGGTCAAAAAGAGCATCTCCCCTTTGCCTACAGAGAGAGACACCTCATCCAAGGCCATCACATCAGGCGGAAATACCTTTGAGACCTTTATTAGTTCAATATACGGTTTATCCATAATAACATTTCGGTCGAAGTTCATCAGTGGACACTGTATGATATAATCGGACCTATGGCAAAGCTATTTTGTCCTGAATTGAGCGATTAACTGTTGGGCCTTTTGCTGTTTGCCCTATGGTTTTAGCAGGTTAGAAAATTCGTAACCGTTCACCAGGTAACGGAAGTTCGAGTAGCATCGTTCCAATCGAGCCCC
>CAZDYX010000232.1:0-6121 GCA_964509775.1 uncultured Desulfobulbia bacterium
CGTCAAGGAAACATGTAAGAACGGTATATTCGTTAGGGTATGTCATAGGTCGTTCATATGATTTTGACGAAAGAGGTGAACCTGGAGGATGGATATTTCTTCCCGAGTCGGAAATTCAACTTGATGGGGATACTTTTGTTCCCGATCTCGCCGAATGGCGAAAGGAAAGGTTTCCGGCGGAAGAAGACCACAATTGGATTTCCGTGGCTCCGGACTGGGTGTGTGAAGTTTTATCGCCGAGCACCTATCGGAAAGATAAAATCATAAAAATGTCCATTTATGCCCAATACGAAGTACCTTATTTTTGGCTCATTGATCCTTTGACCAAAACCTTGGACGTCTTAAGGCTAAAGTCCGGAATGTGGGTCGTCCTCGGAGTATATGCCGAGGATGATATGGTCAGGGTCGAACCGTTCCAAGAGGTTGAAATCGAGCTTTCTAACCTTTGGCTATAATGGCAACAAGAGCCATCAACGCAAAACATAAAAAGCCAGCTCAATAAAGTTGGCTGAAACGGACATCCTGCAACTGCTATTGAGAGTAAGGCCAAGCCCGTTAACGGATGTGATGCGTCAGCGCTACGCCGAGATAAGCCTCCTTGACTCGGGGATTGCCGAGTAACTCCTGTCCGGTCCCGGAAAGGATGATCCTTCCGGTTTCGAGGACATAGCCCTGTGTGGCAATACGGAGTGCCATATTGGCGTTTTGCTCCACCAAAAGGATGGTGGTCCCGGTCCGGTTGATCTCGACGAGCACCCGAAATATCTCCCGCACCAAAAGGGGCGAAAGCCCCATGGACGGTTCATCGAGGAGCAGGATCTTCCCCCGGCTCATCAATGCGCGGCCCAGGGCAAGCATCTGTTGCTCACCCCCCGACAGGGTTCCCCCAAGTTGCCCCTTACGTTCCTTAAGGCGGGGAAAAAGGGTAAAGACCCAGCCCAGGTCGGTGGCAATGGCGGTCTTGTCTTTACGTTTCCAGGTGGCAAGCCTTAGGTTTTCAAGCACGGTTAAATTCCCGAATATACCCCGACCTTCCGGCACCTGGACGATGCCCAGGGACACTATTTCATCGGCGGACACGTTTCCGAGATCCCGCCCATTATAGACTAGACTGCCCGAATAAGGCTCCAGACCGGAAATTCCGCGCAATGCGGATGACTTGCCCGCGCCGTTCGCGCCGATAAGGGTGACGATCTCGCCCTCCCGCACCTCAAAGGATATGCCCTTGACCGCCCGGATATTGCCATAGGAGACAGTAAGGTCCTGCACGGAAAGGATCGTGTTCATTTTTTCAACCTTCGCCCAGGTAGGCCGCGAGGACCTTGGGATTATTCTGGATCTCGCAAGGTACGCCGCAGGCTATAGTGACCCCGAAGTCAAGTACGACAATACGTTCGCAGATACCCATGACCAGGCGCATCTGATGTTCGATGAGAAGGATGGTGATATCAAACTCCTTGCGGATCCTATGGATAAAATCCATAAGCTCGTCCGTCTCGTTCGGGTTCATGCCTGCCGCCGGTTCATCCAGCAGGAGGAGTCTGGGGCGGGTGGCCAGGGCGCGGACGATTTCCAGCCGGCGCTGGAGACCATAGGGGAGATTTTTTGCCGTTTCGCCGGCATATCCGGAAAGCCCGAAAATGGTCAACATGTCCAGGGATCGCCGGGCGACCCGCTCCTCCTCGGTCCGGAAACGGCCGCAATGGAACAAGGCCTCGACCGGGTTGTAGAGCAGTTCGCCATAATGGGCGATACGAACATTATCAAATACGGTGAGTTCTTTAAAAAGGCGGATGTTTTGAAAGGTGCGGGCAATGCCCAAGGCCGTGATCTCATGGGGTGCCTTGCCCACGAGCTCGGTGCCGGCCAGGATGATGCTCCCCCGCCTTGGCCGATAGACACCGGTGATAAGATTGAACACCGTGGTCTTCCCGGCGCCGTTGGGGCCGATAATGCCTACCAGTTCATGGGGCATAATGCACAAGTCAAACTCAGAGATCGCACACACGCCGCCAAAGTGGTGGGTCACGGATCTGGCCTCAAGAAGCGGCATCGACCACCTTTTTTTGTCGGACGCCCGTTGCTGTTTTCCCGATGGCCAAATCATGTCCGGGCACAAACCAGCGAAATTCCCTTAACCCCAAGATCCCTCGGGGCCGAAAGAGCATGAGAAGCACCAAGGTAAGGGGCATGAGGACCATGCGCCAGACGCCCAGGGGCCGTAGTATTTCCAGAAGCACGGTGTAGATCGTGGCCCCCAGGATGGAGCCGGCAATGGAACCAATGCCGCCCAGATACATCATGATGAGGATGTCCGTGGATTTTACCAGGTCAAACATCCGTGGGCTGATAAACTGCAGGAGGTGGGCAAAGAGCCCGCCGGCGATGCCGGCAAAAAAGGAGGACACCGTAAAGGCGATGAGCTTCACCTGGCGGGTCTTGACGCTCATCAGGCCACCGGCCAACTCATCCTCGCGCACGGCGAGGATCCCTCGGCCGAAGTTTGAATAGACAAGATTACGGATAATCCATACCGAGATCACGGTCCAGCAAAACACCGCGGGCAGGGTGGTGAGCCGGGCCATCCCCAGAAACCCCCGGGGCCCGCCCAGGGCATCGATATTTTCCAGGACCGATTTTACAATCATGTTTAGGGCCAGGGTCACAATGGCAAGATAATCGCCCCGGGTCTTAAAGGAGGGAATCGCCACGAGAAGTCCCACGAGCCCCGCCGCCAGACCTCCGGCGATGATCGCCAGGGGAAAAAGCCAGGGCATTTCCGGCGGGAAGACCCAAACGGTAAGGACAGAGGCCAGATAGGCGCCCACGGCCATGAACCCGGCATGGCCCACGGAAAATTCGCCCATATAGCCGTTGATCAGATTAAGACTCGTGGCCAGGATGATATTGATGCCCACATACATGATTACGAGTTGTACATAGGCATCAAGGAGTTCAAACCAAGAGACGGCAAAGGATAACGCCAGCCCCGCTGCCAACAGGAAGGGGAGCAACCAGCGTTGGGCCGGAAGGGCGGTCAATCGTGCCTGCCATGTTTCCGGGATGTAACTCATCTTTGCCATATACTCCACCGTCGCATTATTTCCACGCAAAAAACATTACCCTCTTCGGTTAATTTTTTCACCAAAACATCGAAGGTTTCTTCCCTGCGTCTGAAGACATTTTTTTCTCGCCCCACCTCTTTTCATTGACATCCAATTTCTTTGTTTGCTATCTCTACATGAGAAGAACCTATATACCAATTATTGAGAAGCGGGAGTTGCTATGACAGTTACAGAAATACTCAAACAATGCAAAATCATTCTTGAAAGTCATTATGGCCCCCGGCTGACAGGGTTGATTCTTTACGGGTCCATGGCGCGCAATCAGGCTACCCCCGCCAGCGACATCGACTTGCTTGTTTTGTTAAGCGAGCCTTTTGATTACTTTGGGGAACTCCGCAGGATTATTGAATTGCTGTATCCCGTCCAATTGGAAATTGACCGGCTGATTTCTGCTAAGCCCGTTCCAGTGAACGACTTTGAGCACGGTGTAATCCAACTTTATCGCAACGCCATGCGAGAAGGAGTACGTGTGTGACTATGCAATTTGCCAATGAAATAGCGGCTAATTTAGAACGGGCCAAACAGTCCATTGAGGCAGCACGACAACTGGCATTGGCTGGCTTCTACGATTTTGCGGCTTCACGTGCATACTATGCCGCCTTTTATGCCGCCACCGCCGTTTTATTATACGAAGGGTTGGAATTAAACAAGCATAGCGCCGTCATTGCTTCCATTCATCAGCGATTAGTCAAAACTGGCAAGCTCGCCAAAGAACAAGGCAAGGAACTGAATTGGCTTTTTGAATTGCGAGGTATTGGCGATTATGGGGGGGGGTGGCTCATGTATCACGTCAAGAAGTAGAGCAAGTTATTGAGGCTGCTGAGAAATTTCTTGAAGCCATAAGGATCTTGCTTCAACCACAAGTCAAACTCGTGGAATAGGCCGAGAAAGCAAAACCATAATTTAAAAAAGGAGGTCCACCATGATCAACACCAATGAACTCATGGCGATGGCTGAATCTTTACCCATTGATATCAAAACTCAGCTTATTGAAAGATTGCTAAGTAGTCTCAGTCCCGCTCAAAAAGAACTCGACGAATTATGGGCAGCGGAAGCTGAAATGAGAGTAACTGAAATTAGAGAGGGTAAGGTTAAAACTATTCCTGGCGATCAGGTGTTCAAAGAAATTCAGGAACGTATAAAATAAATGAACTACTCATTCCATCCATTTGCAAAAGCTGAATTGAATGAGGCTACAGACTATTATGAGGCCTGTCGTCCAGGGCTTGGAGCCGAATTTGTAAGAGAAGTTTATTCTGCCATCCAACGGATAATCCTATTCCCCAAGGCATGGTCTAAAATATCAAAGAATACCAGAAGATGTTTAGCGAATCGGTTTCCGTATGGCATAATTTATCAAATCGTCAAAGATGAAATCTTAATAATAGCTATAAATCAATTGAACCGAAAGCCTCGTGATTTTCGAAATAGATTGAAAAAATAGCAGAACAACCGTAACGTTGGAGGCTTCCATGCCGGTATACCGAGTTGAAACGATAGTCGGAAAGGGACAACGGGTGTTGATTGAGGGTATTCCTTTCTAGGAAGGGCATCACGTTGAAGTAATCGTTCTTGGGGCAGAGACTACACCGCAAGAGACCCATAACAAGAACACGGAGGTTATGATGCAAATCGACTACACAGTGCAGATCTGGCAGGAGGGAAACCAGTATGTGGCCCATGCCCTGCCTCTTGATGTCATGAGCTCCGGAACGACCGTGGAAGAGGCCAGAAGGGCTCTCGATGAGGCCGTCCACCTCTTCCTGGCCACAGCCACCGAGGTGGGCACGCTTGACCTCGTGTTGGAGGAGGCGGGCTACAATCTAACGGATGACCGTTGGCAGAGCCCATATTGGGTTTCGATTGAAAGGCATACAGCGGAATTAAGGGGTTAGTCATGCCTCGCATCGTTCCCTTGCACTGGCGAACCCTGGAAAAGGTCTTTTTGCGGGAGGGCTTTCATTTTGCCCGTCAGGAGGGGAGTCACCGGTCTTACGTAAAGAAAGGTATTGCTAGGCCTGTGGTTATCCCTGCCTACGATGAAGTTCCTGTTTCGATCATACGAAACAACCTTAAAACGGCTGGCATCAGCCGGGATGACTATTTCCGCCTGCTTGAGCAAAGCTGACGGGTTGTGCGAGAACTACTGCCATGGCCGATCCTGAGTTCGAAGACGCCTTCCGCTCCCATCACCTGGCGGAAAAGACCACGAATAACCCCACATCCTGGTGGCCGACGCCAATGTCTATTCGAGCCGACGGCTGCACGAGGAAATCGACACCAATCTTGTAATCGAGTTCAGTTTTACAGAATTCTCGAAGGAGAAACATCCCCTGAAGTTGAAGGTAGATCAACAGGCCGATGCGCTTTACCTCACCTTGAGCGAAGCGTCGTCGAGCCGTTCCGAAGAAGTTGCGCCGGGAATCATTGTCGATTACGACGAGCATGGTCGTGTGGTCGGGGTCGAGTTGCTCTACCTCTCCAAGCGGGCGCCACAGGTTGATATCCACCGCCTGTTGTTCGAATCCGTACCGCAAGTTGGTCAAAGGGAATGCCCCAGACCACCAACAATCGTTTGATCATCAAGATAAAGGTCGCCATATGATCTTTGCCGCCGACGAAAGGCGGTCACCACGATAACCAGAAAGGCCATCAGTATTCGTAGGGTGCGCTGTGCGCACCAATTGCTGTACATAAGCGAGAGTGGAATGGATAGCGCCCTTTCCGGAATAGTGAACAGGTTTTCTGATATCCGGAAACGGATTTTCGCCAAAAACCTATTAATTACAATCTGTTATCGATGGTGTGTATATTTCTGTTCCGTTTTTCCGGAAAAACACCCTTGGCAATTTGAGGCAAGAAGGGCTCAAAGATGCGGCGAATAATCTTTACCCTTGCCTTTTTTTAGCGAAATCATACGAAGAGATTGATGTTATCGTAAGAACTCGACTTTGGCCATTTAAGCTGCGTAACATAGCTGATCCAGCAAAGTATTT
>CAZDYX010000233.1:0-6090 GCA_964509775.1 uncultured Desulfobulbia bacterium
AATATCGGGCACGGATCGCTTCGCTCAAGGAGCTTTTTCCGGAGAAACAGAAAAGCCCTGGCCGGGGTTTTCTCCGAAGCGCTGATGAAGAGCGGCGCGAGCCGGTCGTTGATTTCGATCCGACTGCTGTCCGCCAGGCGATTCGCAAGCTGGAATACAAGGCAAGAAAGCTCAATAACGCCGTGCAGCAGGTCAATTTCGTGAACAAACTTACCATGGGCGGGGAGGAAATCTCGATTGCCGAGGCCTTGGACCTGCGGAAATCCGTAACCAATGACCTGGCAAGCCTCCAGAAAATGCTGGAGCAGGCAGCCTACCGCCGGGTTATTTACAAGGAGGAACGTAACATCGTGGAGGAACCGGACGGCCGTTTCGCCGATATAGCCAGGGAACTGGAAGAGAGGCGGTTGTTGTTCCGGCGACTCAACCGGGCGCTGCGCAAAGCCTCTTTTGAAGTGCGGGTGCCATTCAAGGACGAAGATTGAGGGGGATACCAAGGGAGACAGGGGAGCAAGCGCGACCGCGTCCGCGAGGATGCGTAGCCCGGTCTGGAACTACCGCAACAAGCTCCATGGGCTGAAACCTCAAAAGGCGGAAAAGCCATAAAGCCCGGCAGCTCCACCAACCCCTTTTCGGAGGGGAAAGCAGACAAAGAGTCATATCATCATAGCCTTCCTGGCTCCGCGTCTCTCTTTTTTACTTCTGTCTATCAGTAATGATACCGCAAACCACGCAATATGGATGGAGCCTATCCTCTCTAAAATCCGTTACCATTAGAAAATTTCTTGGCGAAACTCCCTCCGACACTCCAACGGCCTGAATTATTGAATATGAGCAAATTCGGAAAACTCGACCGGATGCAAATTGCAGGATTCAAGTCCATTGAGCAGATGGACTTGAACCTCAATTCCCTGAACATCCTCATCGGGGCCAACGGCGCCGGCAAATCCAACTTCATCAGCTTCTTCAAATTTATTAACAATCTTTTGGAAAAGAACATGCAGTTCTATGTTGCCCAGCAACTTGGGGCTGACAAATTGCTGTTCTTCGGGCGTAAGCGCACCAGTGCTATGGAGCTCTATCTGGAATTCACGCCCAACGCCTATGACGCCAAATTGGCCCCTGATGCTACAGGCGGATTGGTATTCGAAAAGGAGTTCTGCTGGTTTTTCGGCGACCGGATCGGATATATGGGGGGGACAAAACGGACTGACCTGGCTCCACCGGGGGCCAAAGAGTCGGGGCTGCCGGACCGGCCCCATACAGCATCCGCAGCGGGCCATGTCACGGGCTACCTCCGTGACTGGAAGGTCTACCACTTCCACGACACCAGCGAGTCGGCCAAGGTCAAACAACCTGGGCGTATCGACGAAGCGGACGTGCTGCTGCCCCAGGCCGACAACCTGGCTGCTTTTCTCCGCTCGATTCGGGATACCCCGGCCTACAAACTCATCGTCCACAACATCCGGCGGGTGGCCCCGTTTTTTCTAGACTTCGTCCTGGAGTCGGAAAAGGACAATCCAAAACTTATTCGTCTGCGTTGGAAACACCGGGGATCGGAAGACACATTCAACGCCGGCGATTTTTCCGACGGAACCTTACGTTTCATCTGCCTGACCACGTTGTTGCTGCAACCAAACCTGCCCACCATCATCCTGCTTGACGAGCCGGAGCTTGGCCTGCATCCCTATGCGCTGCACCTGCTGGCCGCCATGATGCGTACCGCATCAGATAAGACCCAGATCATTGCCTCCACCCAATCGGTCACCCTGGCGAATCAATTTTCCTGGGAAGATCTCATCCTCGTGGATCGTATCAACGATGCTTCCCGCCTCCGTCGCCTTACCGAGGAGGAAGTGGAGCAATGGCTGGGCGAATACGCTATTGGCGAGCTGTGGGAGAAAAACATACTGGGGGGGACCCCTTGACAGTCCGCCTGGCTATTTCCGTCGAAGGCCTGACGGAATACGAGTTCTGCCGGGAGGTGCTACAGCCCCATCTTACGGCTTTTGATGTCCATGTGGAGCCAAAGATCGTGGTGACCAAGCGTAATATTGCCGGCGCGAATGTCAAGGGCGGGGATATAAGCATAGACCGCTTCGTCAATGAGGTGCGGCCCTTGCTGAATTCGTTCGACTTCGTCACCACGCTCTACGACTTTTACGGCTTCAAGGGCCGCGAACCGGGCGAAACACCGGATGCGCTCTGCCAAAGGATGGGGATGGCACTCGGCCAGCCGCGTCACCTGTTGTCATATATTCAGGTTTACGAATTCGAGGCGCTGTTGTTCGCCGCACCCGCCACAGTATCGCGATACCTGGCAAACGGCGCTATCGGTGAGGCGATTCAAGCAGCAGTCGATAGCTGCGGCGGTGCCGAACAGGTGAATGACGGCTCTGAAACCGCGCCATCAAAACGCCTTGCCGCCGCATTGCAACAGCATCTGCGGCAGCGCTACGACAAGAAATTTCACGGCCCGCTGCTTGCCATGGAAATTGGTCTGCCTGCCATCCGCCGCGCCTGCCCCCGCTTCGACGGCTGGCTTTCCAAACTCGAAAAATTGGCTAGTCCAAATAGCGTTTACGCTTGTTTTCCTTTCTGACCTCGGCCTTCCCGGAACCAAATTCTTATCTCCATCACCTATCGCAGTAGGGGATGGCCGGGCCCCGGCCGATCACCGAAAAATCCTCGACTAGGAAAGTCTACGGCAACTGGGCAAGATGCTTTTTAGCGGTTTCCGCCTGCTCGCTCTTCGGATAATCGGCAAGAAGTTTTTTATAGATGATCCTCGCGGTATCAGGGTCTTTCATTTCCTCAAAGGCAATTCCCTGTTTTAGCAGGGCCGCTGATGCCTTATCGTGGGTGGGGAAATCCGTGACTACCTTTTGATACTCCAGGACCGCCGCCTCGAGCTCCCGGAGATTATAGAGACAGTCACCAAGCCAGAAGCGGGCATTGGGCACCAATTTATCCTGGGGGTATTTAACGATGAATTCGGTAAAGGACTCCTTGGCCTCCTTGTAACGGCCGGTCCGATAAAGGGACAGAGCCCCTTCATAGAGTGCCTGGGCCCGGGTGGATTCCTGGCTCGCCTCCTCACCGGGTTTTATCTTTCCCGGGGTGGGCGTAAGGGTTATTGGGCCGGAGAGCTTCGCATTCTCCGCCTCGGCCTTTTCCGCCTCCTTGGTCGCGGATTCGGCCCGCTGGGTGGCGTCCTGAAGGCGATTTTGCATAACCCCACCGATTTGGCCCTCCATGGCCGCGACCCGCTCGGAAAGCAGGGTTACCTCCTTGGTGAGTTTATCCATCTGCGCATTCAATTTCGTACTTTCCTTCTGTGCGTGTTGGGTTTCATCAATCCTTCCGTTAAGTCGAAGCAGTTCGGAGTTCAGTTTATCCAGGGAGAGTCCCACCTCTGCCTGTCGTTTGGCGACGTTTTCCACTGACCCCCCTGTCCCTAACTGGCTTGCGTTCTGTTCTTTAAGTTTCACCATTTCGGAGTCAAGGCTTCTTATCCGAAGATCAAGGGTGCGGATATCATCCTGGGCCGCACACTGAACGAGAAAGGGCAAAAGCACGAGAAGCAACAGGAGGTCATATTTCTTCATGGTTTTTCTCCTTTTCACATTAGGGTTCCAATCTGTTTGACCAATGGGGGTAAGCCTGATTACCGCCGATATGGAACAACGGCTTCATCCACATACCGTTAGCGAGCATGGTATAGAGTTGCGTTTTTCCACCGATGTTGCGGGTGAAGACGATCATCCTACCGTCCGGGGACCAGGAGGGGGATTCATGACTGCCGGCGGCGCTGGTGAGCTGCACCGGTGAGCCCCCTTCGGGTTTGATGAGGAAGATATGGTGCACGTTGCCGACCTGGGTCGAGTACGCGATCCAATCCCCCTTGGGAGACCAGCTCGGCGAGGTGTTATAGTTGCCGGAATAGGTTATGCGTTGCACCTTCGCGGTCTCCATGTCCATGACATAGATCTGGGGGTTGCCGCTCCGGTCGGAAACAAAGGCCAGTTGTCTGCCGTCCGGAGACCAGCTCGGCGAGACATTGATGCCCGCCTCGGCGGTCAGTTGTCGCACGATCCTGCCGTCCAGGGCCAGGAGATAAAGATCCGGATTGCCATCCTTGCTGAGGGTGACGACCATGGTTTGTCCGTCCGTAGACCAGGCCGGCGCTATGTTCAATCCGGACCGGTTTGAGATCATATTGGCGACCTTGTCCTGAGAGAGATCGGTGACATAGAGATTGGCGTTGTTCCGATGATAGGAGGTATAGGCAAGCCTCTTTGCATCCGGGGAAAACCTGGGAGAGGTGGTGATACTCTGGTGCCTGGTGACCTGGCGGATGTGGTCGCCGAGCACATCCGCCACATAGACCTCCTTGTTACCGGTGGCATTGGAGACAAAGGCGATCTTGGAGAGACTTACCCCCGGCTCGCCCGTGATAGCAAGTATTATTTCATCACAGAACTTGAGCAGCATCTGGTTCCGCCTTTCCCAAGGGCCCGAGTATTGGCGGCCCATTATCATGCGCCGCTCATTTACATCGATAAGTTTTCCCTCGAAGGAGAGTTTTTTATCCGCCAGGATGAAATTTCCCAGGACGGCAAAGTCCACACCCAGGGATTTCCATTCCGTCTCCTGGCCGCCGCCATACGACATGGGATCGAGCACCGAGACAAAGCTGTGAAAATCCAGGGCACGAGAGAGGGTGTCCGCCATCTCCTTTCCGGTATTAAGAATTTGCTGGGGGTTTGCCTGATCGACAAAGAAAGGGACGGCCACGGGAATCTTACGGAAATCCGGGGCCGTAATGTCCAGGTACACCCTGGCCTCACCGGTGAAGGGCAAAAAAAACGAGGCTAACAAAATCACGATGTTAACAAGAATTATGCGCATAGCTGTCATACCTTATACCTTAAAATAATTTTCCCGGTTGAAACCGCAGGCCGATTTCCAGAGATGATTCCTTGATCTCGGGAGGAAACGGCGGCATGGGCAGGGATTCGTTCACCGCCTTCATGACGTATTGATCAAATTGTTTGTTCCCCGAGGTCTTTTCGAAGAAATTCTTTTCCAGCTCCCCATCCTTGCGGATCTGGATCACCACAATGGCCTCCAATTGCTCCTTCCAGTTGGGAAGATCCGGAAGTATCCAGTGTTCCTGAATCCGCTGGTGGATCAGGGCAAGATAGCTCTTATAGGCCAGATCCAGTATTGGGCCGCCCCCGCCGGAAGGACCGCCGGAGCCGCTCTTGGGCGGGCCTGCGGTCGAGGCCGGCCGGCCGGTCTGGTCGCCCATGCGAATGTTCTGACGCAAGGCATTGAGCGCCTCCTTGGTGGCCTTGTTGGCCTCGGCCTTTGCCTCCTTTTCCTGGACGTTCGCCTGGATCCGGGTCAGGGCCTTGGTCAGTTTCGTCTCTTCCTTTACCTTTTGCACCGCCTCTTTCTTTTGTTCCTTGACCTTGGTCATGGCCTTGCTGGGCTCAAGGGAAACGACCTCCTTGGGCGCGGGTTTGGGTTCGGGAATGGCTACCTTCTCCGGCGGCGGGATTACCTTGGGCTCGGGCTTGGGTTCAGGCTTGGGCTCTGGCGGCCGAGGTGGTTCCGGCAAGGGTTTTTCTACCTTTACCTCCTCCTTGGCAGGGGAGGGCGGAAGTTGCGGGGGCTCGGCCTTCGTTTCGGTTTTTTCCTTGGCCGGGGCTGGGGCGGCCGGTCCGCCGACCTCGCCCATGCTGACAAGATTCACGGTATAGAATTCCGGCCTCTCGTATGAGCGTTCAAGGAGCGAAGGCATATAAAAAGCAAGGATAAATGCCGCCAGATGAAGGCCGATGGCCATCGCCAGCGGACCCTTCCAACCAACAGGAACCAGATCTTGCGACGATGAAAGGCTGAAGGGAACACTCATGGCGATATTTGCTGAATACCGGTCATTTTTTCGTCTCTCACGGACCGGCGATTTAGTGGATAGTGATTAGTGGTTCGTGGATAGTGATTAGTGGGTAGCAATCAGCCTTGGGATTACCAGGCTAACCACTATCCACTAACCACTATCCACTTGTTGTAAAAGCCGCG
>CAZDYX010000234.1:0-6075 GCA_964509775.1 uncultured Desulfobulbia bacterium
GATTGGCCGGCGGTCTTATGGATCTTCAAAATCTCTTTCCGGGGTACCGCATCATGGCCCCCTTGATTAAGGAGGTCGGCGAGAACGGCAAGGGTTTTTTTCTCGGCCGGCGTAAGCCCGGTATCGTCTTTCCGGGGTGTGGGACGGGCCAGGCTGAGCCAGGGTTCGGTCTTCGCCCTGGTGGTTTCCCCGCAGAGCCCCTCGCTGATCATGATCCAACCCTTGGCCGACCATTCGGCAAGAAGCCGCTGTTCCCTGCCGGCCCGGATGCGCCGCACACCAGCCGGCGACAAGCATCCTTTCTCAAGAAGCCGACCCAACCATAATGGGGTCTTGGCATCTCCCAAAGAGAGCAGGGCGGCAAGCCTCTTCTTTCCCTCCTCGGTAATGGTGATACGACGGCCGCTCCGGGGGGCAAGTCCGGCCGGCAGGGCGGTCTGGATCACCTCACCGATGGGATACTGATAATACCGGGAAATCCAGGAAAAAAAGGGGATAAGGCCGGCAGGAAACGGGTGCCAAGACCAGCGACCGGGATAACCGCCTTATGTATCTTCATTGTCTTGTCTCCTTTGGGCCTGTCACGCCCTTTGTGAATTTGGGGCCTTGATCATCGTTTCGGCCATTTTGTGGGAGCGGCTTGCAGCCGCGATTTGTATCACTTGCTCATATCGCGGCTGCAAGCCGCTCCCACCGTTTCACCCTTTCACAGTTTTTTCCAGATAGGCCCAAACGATGATCAAGGCCAAATTTGGTTTGCCCAGCAAAACAATTTGCCGTAAGGTAATCGCTATAATGTAATCGAAGGGTCAGCAACTGGCAACCGGCAAACTTTACTGTATGCATCCACTGTTAAGGGAAACCAAAAAGATAATCGTTAAGGAAGCCCTGCTTTCGCCGGGCAGCCGGGTGGTGGTTGCCGTATCCGGCGGTCCGGATTCCGTGGCCCTTCTCTATGTCCTTTCCGCCCTGGCCCCGGAACTCGGGATTTCTTTAAAAATTGCCCATCTGGATCACGGCCTGAGGGGGGAAGAGTCCCTGAGCGATGCGGAAAGTGTACGCCGGCATGCCGAACGGCTTTTGATCCCCCTGGTGACGGAAAAGGTCGAGGTCCGTGAGCAAGCCCTACGCACCGGCCGGTCCGTTGAGCATGCGGCCCGGATCTTACGCTATGATTTCCTCGCCCGGGCGGCAGGAGAGTTTCAGGCCCAGGCCATAGCCGTGGGCCACACCGCAGATGATCAGGCCGAGGAGGTGCTGCTCAGGCTTATCCGGGGAACAGGTGCAGCCGGCCTTTCAGGCATGAACATAGGGAAAGACACCCGCATCATCCGCCCCTTTCTTCATTTTCCCAAGTCAATGCTTCTTTCCTATCTGCGCCAACAGGGGATTTCCTTTGTTACCGACAGCTCGAATCTTGACCGGCAATACCTGCGCAACCGGGTCCGCCTTGATCTTTTACCATATTTGGCGACCCATTATAACCCCAATATCCGTAAGACCCTGATCCATACCGCCGCCATCTTAAAGGACGAAGATGTGCTCCTGTCCGAACTGACCTTGCAGGCGCAAAAAACCGTTTTTATCCAGAAGAAAGGCAAAACAGGTCTTTCCGGAGATCCTCCGCGAGTGGAGCTTGCTATTGCCGCACTCCTAGCCCAGCCCCGTGCCATTCAACGCCGTTTGCTGGAAGCGGTGTTCTGGCAGATGGCGCAACGCCCGGGATTCAGGCAGATCGAACAGCTCTTATCCATAGCCAGAGGAGGGGACATTGGGAAAAGGGTGCATCTGTCTTCCGGATTGCGGGCCGCAAGAATTGCAGACCGGCTTGTTTTCTCCTATCCCCAAGGGATGAAGGCCGGACGCGGGGATCTCGTTTACCCGCCGACGAAAACCTATGCGGTCAGGGTAGAGACCCCTGGCAACACGCCGGTTCCGGAGCTTGGCCGGACCTTTGAGTTTCGCGCCATTGAATATCAGCCGGCTCAAAAACTTGAACCCGGCGCAGAGTATCTTGATCTTGATCTCCTCTCCTTTCCCTTGCTCATTCGCCCGATTGAGAAGGGGGATCGTTTCCATCCCCTTGGCGCGCCGGGCCCAAAAAAAGTAAGTGATTTTTTGATCAATTGTAAGATCCCCAGGAAAAGACGGTGCGAGGTGCCAATACTCGTGTCAGCCGGAAAGATAGCAGCCCTTATCGGCCTTCGGATTGACAATTGTTTTCGGCTTACAACCGCAACCCGCAAGGCGTTGGAGGTGCGCATAGGTCCCGGTGAAGGGAGCTTACCAGGGGATCAGAAAGACGAGGTTTTTCCTCCTGATGGAAATGATCTTTACGGATAAACCGATTCATGGTAAACAGGAAGCTGCATCATTTATGTGGGCGGGTAGCTCAGTTGGATAGAGCGTTGGCCTCCGGAGCCAAAGGTCGTGGGTTCGAATCCCGTTCCGCTCACCATTGTAAAATAAGGGACTTAGGCGTTTGCCTGAGTCCCTTATTTATTGCCTGATGATTTCATCCCCCACACCTTGGGGGGAAAAGTGTGGTTGACAATTTTGTCAGCGAGAGTCGAGAGCCTGGCGAATCAGGAGCAGGGAGGAAATAATTCATGAAAATCGAACTTTAAAAAAAGGCCCGCCCTTGGAAGCATTGACCCGATTAGGAGGGACATTGCGGTCAAAAACCTAGTTCCCGCAAGAATTGTGGGTCTTTGGTCCAGTTTTTTCGTACCTTCAGCCAAAGTTTTAAAAACACCTTTTGTCCCAGCAACGCCTCGATATCCTCTCGGGCTGCCTGGCCAATTTTTTTTAATTGTGCGCCATTCTTCCCAATGAGTATCCCTTTTTGGGATGGTTTTTCCACATAAACCGTGGCATGAATGGTGACCATTCCCGTCTCCTCGTCTTCCTTGAAGCTATCAACGAGGACTGCCGTGGCATATGGTATTTCTTGGCCGGTATAGAGAAATACCTTTTCGCGAATCATTTCGGAAACAATAAAACGCTCGGTGGTATCCACCGGCATATCCGGCGGATAGAGGGCAGGTCCTTCCGGTATATACTGAAGGAGTTCGTCGATGATCAGGTCGATACCATCGGCCAGGAGTGCAGAGACAGGAATTATGGCCTTAAAGGGGAATACCTTTTCATAGGCCTGAAGCAGGGGCAGGAGTTCTTTTTTGGGGAGGAGATCTATTTTGTTCACCACCAATATCACCGGCCGGCCAACACCCTGGAGATAGGTTGCCGTATCGCTTTTGGGCCGAGGCATAGAGACATCCGTCAAAAAGAGGATTACATCCACCTCCTTCATGGTGGCAAGGGCGAGTTTTACCATTTCTCTGTTGAGGGGAGAGCGGGCATTGTGGAGACCAGGGGTATCCAGCATGACGATTTGGTATCCTTCATTGTTTACGATACCCCGGATCTGGTTCCGGGTTGTTTGCGGTTTCGGCGAAACAATGGAGAATTTTTCTCCCAAGAAACGGTTTAATAGGGTGGACTTCCCGACATTGGGGGGACCGACAATGGCTACCATCCCTGATTTAAAGGATGACCCGGTAGGTGATGTCATGCTATTATCTCCCTTTGCATTGTTCAAAAAAAAGTAACTACTCCTCAGGTCGATAGTCTGTTGGGGTTTAGCCTGTTAGCAATAGAGAAAGACGAGATGTGAGACGTACCGTGCCCATCCTCCGATCCATTTCCTTCCTAACAGACTACAGTCTAACGACCTAACCAACCTGGGGAGTTAAAAAAAATAATATAGCTGTTTTGTTGGAATAAGGAAACGCTTCCCATGAATCTACAGGACAGGTTGATAGAATATATTGAGAATAACAAATTCCATTGCGGTATTGTGCTTGACGATGCCGGCAATCGGCTAAGACTGGTAAGCCAAAGTGGCCGGGAACTTAATTTGCCGTGTTCGCGGGTGGTACACAGTTCATCTCCGCTCAATTTTCATAACGGGACCAGGGATAATCTCGTCAAGAGGCTGCAGGATGTGAATGAGTTTCGACGATCTCTCATGCCCTTGATCAATCTTTCGGAGCTCTGGGACTTGGCAATAGAAGAGGAACATGGTGTTTATTCCCTGGATTTTCTTGCGGAGCTTTGGTTCGGCAGGGAAACCACCGATGATCATGTGGCCGCCTTTTTGCGGTGTATATTCGAGGATCGCCTCTATTTTAAGTATCGGGAAGGAAAGATCATCGCCCATCCGCCGGAGGTGGTGGCCCAGAAAAAGGAGGCCCAGGAAAGAGAACGGGAGAAAGAGGCCTTATTGGATGAGGGGGCAAAGAAGCTCGTCGAGCTGGGGGAAAAAGGGGATCAGTGCAATTGGCCGACCCGGGAGAAGTGTCTTAAGCTCCTGGCTGATTATTATGTGTATGGCAATGAGGCTAAGGAGGCTGAATTGACCCGGGAGTTGTTGAAACGGGCCCAGTTGACCCGTCCCCACGATGCCTATCATCTGTTGGTTAAGGCGGGGGTATGGCGGGAGAATGAAAATATTGCCCTGCTCCGTTATAGTGTGCCCATTGACTTTACCAAGGAAGAGCAGGAGCAGGCGAGCAATATTGAGCAATCGGTTTCGGCATCCCTTGGCGACAAGGCAAGAAAGGATCTCCGGCACCTTCCGCTTTTGACCATTGATGGCGAGGAGACCCGGGACTTCGATGATGCCTTGCATGTTGAAAGGAGGGGAGAAGATTATCTGGTCGGCATTCACATCGCAGACATTGCCCACCTTGTCAGGCCTGGTGAACCCCTTTTTCTGGCAGCCATGCAGCGGGGGACTTCCTTGTATTTTGCCGACCAGAAGGTGCCCATGTTGCCGAAGGAATTGTCGGAAGGAGCCGGCAGCCTATTTAAGGATCTGCCCAGGCTGGCCATGAGTTTTATGGTGTTGATATCCCCAAGAGGAGAGGTGCGGGATTTTGATGTTTTAAGCAGCATTGTAAGGGTCCACCGGCAGCTCACCTACCCTGCGGTGGACCGGATTATCGAGACCGATGAAGAGCTTCGGGTATTATATGACCTTGCCGTACAACTCCGGCAAAAAAGGCTCGCGGCGGGCGCCCTGCTGTTACCCATCCCCGAGGTAAATATTTTTTTAAAAGCGTCCGGGGAGATTGAGGTGGAGCGGGTCGAGGTGGATACCCCAGGCCGGCTGCTGATCGCCGAATTCATGATCTTGGCCAATAGCCTGGGTGCCAGTTTTTTGGTGAACAGAAGCGTTCCTGGGCTCTTTCGCTGCCAGCAAGAGCTGAAAAAAAGGCTCGTTTTTGGTCTGGAACGTGATATTTTTCTCAATTTCCGGCAGCGTAAGTTTCTATCACCCATGGAATTGTCGGTGGAACCTAAGCTGCACAGCGGGCTCGGGGTTGAGCAATACACTACCCTCACCTCGCCTCTCCGTCGTTTATTGGATCTTCTCATGCAAGGCCAGATCAACCAGGTATTGCGCGGAAAAGGAGCACTTTTTTCCGGCCATGAGCTGCGCGATTATGGTCGGCAAATCACCGTGGTCCCGACCCGGGCAAATGCCGTAAGACAGCTCAGGCATCGTTACTGGCTCATTAAATATCTGGAGGGAAAGGTCGGTCAGCGACTTGCGGCCCTGTTTTTGGAGAAGAGCCCCTGGCGTATCCAGGTTCTTCTCCTTGATGTCCTGCTAATCGCGGATCTTCCTTTGAACTCCGGCACCAAGGCAGCACCCGGCGACAGGATATCGGTGCGTCTGGAAAAGGCGAGTGCCCTTGATAATGTCCTGAAACTCGGCTGGTGACCCGATTGTCGGCCTCGGCACTGTGCTGCGAAGCAAATGCCCTTGGGGTACCAGGCGGAAATGCAGATCATCAGCTTCATTACCTATAACCGCCCTGTTCCCAAGATTGACCGACTTCCTTATGTACCCAACCCGTTCTTTTCTTGACGCTCTGCTTTTCTTTCTGGCGGGTTAACGCGTTTTTTCCTTTCTAACCTCGGCCGTCCGGAAAGGAATCTTATCATTTATCATCAGACGTTTCCATCCACTTTCGAGACCACAGAAGGGCGCCTTGTTTGACTGAA
>CAZDYX010000235.1:0-6048 GCA_964509775.1 uncultured Desulfobulbia bacterium
GGCACTGTGTGGCCGTCACCGGCATGGCGAGCGAAACAGAAGACCGGAAAAAGTCCGGGCCAAGATCAGAAGCGGGGAATTTCGGGATCGATGGCCTGATCTCGGGCCTGTTGACCGAACAATGGGTCTATATAGTTCAGGCCTTTCCAGTGCCTCGGCCCCAGACCGGGTGCTGGCTCGAAGCATGCGCCGGCGAAATCAAGGACATCAAAGAGTCCTTCCTGCTCCGCGATATCCAAAAGGCCAATCGGATGGGCGCCTATTATGTTGAGGTGCTCGAAAAGACGATCAAACGGCTGCAACTTGGAAAACAGCAGGGGATGTGGCAAGCCGGGGTTTATCTGCTTGCCGAGCGTCCGGAGACCGTTGCGCGCGGAGCAGCCTTGCTTGCCGCCATCTTTGCCGGAGAAAAATCCGCCCCCGAGCCGCTCCGCACCCATCTCTGCACCGGAGCAACCGGTGAGTCGCCCCTGGTCAATTGCCTGCACTCCCGCGAGCTCCAAACGTTCGTTGCCTTGCCGGCACGCGAATATTCCGGCTTTTGTTTGCAGGAAAAACGGCAATTCGACATGGACTTTGAACCGGGCCGGGAGATCGCCCTGAATCTCGGCCGGATAATTTTAAACCGCCTTCCTACCAACCAATTTTGCTCCGTGCCGGTCGCAGACTTGACTAAACACGCCCTGGTGGCAGGGGTTACCGGCAACGGCAAGACCAATACCATCTTTAACCTGGTGGAGGATTTGGCGCGCAATCATGGCGTGCCGTTTCTCGTCATCGAGCCGGCCAAGGCTGAGTACCGCAATTTGCTCAATCGGCTCGATTCCCTGCTCATCTTCACCTTGGGCGAGGAGCGGCCCGGAGTGTCCGCGCCGTTTCGTCTGAACCCCTTCGCCTTTCCGGCCGGGGTGTCCCTGCAGACCCATCTCGATTTTTTGCTGGCTGTTTTTCATGCTAGTTTTGTCATGTATGCGCCAATGCCCTACGTGCTTCATGAGTGTCTGGTCCGGATTTACCAGGACAAGGGATGGGACTTGGTGACCTCAGACAATCCCAGAGGCGTATGCGCGGCGGCCTTTCCCACCTTAACTGACCTCTACCGCAAGATAGACCCGGTGGTCGATGATCTGGGGTATCAGGACCGCACCACCATGGACATCAAGGCCGCCTTAAAGACCAGGATAAAAAGCCTGTGTCTCGGCGCCAAGGGGATGATGCTCAACACCAGCGCCGCCATTCCCTTTGCGGAAATCATGCGCCGGCCGACCGTGCTTGAGCTTAAATACCTGGGCAATGACGAAGAAAAGGCCTTCATGATGGGTCTCATCTTGATGTCGCTCTGGGAATATTACGAAGCGCTGCCGGAGCAGGAAAAGGCAGCCGCCGGCCGCCTCAAGCACCTCACCATCATTGAAGAGGCCCACCGCCTGCTCAAAAACGTCTCGACCGAAAAGGTCTCCGAAGAACAAAACAACGTCAAGGGCATGGGGGTGGAAACATTTTGCCATCTGTTGGCCGAGATCCGCGCCTATGGCGAGGGCATCCTGGTTTCCGAGCAGATCCCGACCAAGCTCGCCCCGGATGTCATCAAGAATTCAAACCTGAAGATCATGCACCGCCTGGTGTCACGGGAAGACCGGGAGCTGATGGGTGATACCATGAATCTCGATCAGCATCAGAAAAGGCAGGTTGTCAGTCTGGGCGTGGGCGAGGCTGTGTTTTTCCGGGAGGGGCTGGACAGGCCTTTGCAGGTTAAGGTTCCTCTTGCTGGCATTGGGGGGACGGGGAAGTCAGAGGAGAGTTGCATTAGCAATGCCCTGATGCAAGAAAGGATGGCCATCGGCTTTTATGCCCGCCATCCGGCGCTGCTCCTTAAATTTCCCGGTTGCCTTGATTGCCCGCAGCGGTTACAGGATTGTGTCCGGAATAAAAACGAGGTGGAGCGTTTGAGCGCGGCGCCGGAATGGGAAGATACCGCGATCAGGTTTTTTCTCCCCTATCTGTTCGAGCCGAACCGGGGGCAGGCTGGGCAACATCTGCTCACAATCGTTTCCAGCCATGACGCGCCGGTTCATTGTCTGGCCGCTCATCTTATCCATGACTATGTAAACTCCAGGGGCAACTTTGGCCAATGGCCGTTTGAGATGATGGGCAATTTGATCGAACGAGCGCAAAGAAGTATCCCCTCCGGTAATTTCGCCGCCATTGTCGGCCAGAAATGCCGGGAAAATACCGGGCGGCCTGGTTACTCGATCTGCACTGCCTACTGCCGCCAGCCGTATCTCCTGTGCCACGAAGGCAAGGTATTGGCAAATGACCCTGTTCTTCACAATAAGATGCTCGACCTCCTGCGCCGGGATGAATACGGTCCCAGATTTTTTATCGAGCTTGCAGCCCTCCTGGGCGAGCAGTTACGAGAATATCTCCCTGCGGACCAAACCAGGTTCCTTGGGGATCTGTGCCTTTGCTATCTCATTCGGAAGCTCAATGAGCATAGATTCTCTGTTTCGTTACAGCACAGAATACTGGCGGAATTTATCCGGATCGCTCAGAATTTTTAAAGCGGCTATGCCCGCAACCCAAGATGGGAGCATGAGTATGTTGGCAAGGGAAACGAATGATTCCTGCTCAGGCGACAGGCTCAAATCAGGGTCGGAATCGGAATCGGTATCGGTATCGGAATCGGAATCGAATGGGTCTACGTGAATGGCTTTCGGTCATGAGAAACTAGATGTATATCGCGCCGCGATCGAATACGTCGGTTGGGCTTATCGGCTATGCAACGGGCTGAAAGGCCATCGCAACGCGAAGGACCAGCTTCTTCGGGCTTCGCAGTCCATCCCTCTGAATATCGCAGAAGGCAACGGCAAGGCGACTGGCGGTGACCGACGAAGGTATTTCGAGATTGCCCGAGGTTCAGCACTGGAGTGTGCCTCTGTACAGGATGTTCTGGAAGTGTGCGGCGCGCTCTGTCCGCAGGACAATGCGGACGCCAAGCGGCTGCTCGACCGGATCGTCGCGATGTTGACCAAACTCGGCAATCGGGGCTACTCGATTAGTGAAGAAGCCGGCGAGTATCGCACAGATGCTGCCGATACCGATACCGATATCGATACCGATACCGATACCGAAGAAGGCAAACGGGGCAATGCCTACAAGTAGTTCAACACGGGCTCGGGGTCGGGCTCGGGTATGAAATTCGGGTACGGAATCGGGCACGGGTACGGGCAGGGGTACGGGCACGGAATCGGGCAGGGGTATGAAAATCGATATGCCATAAATGAGTGAAGTGAGGATGCCATGAGCGAACGACGCGCCAAAGGACATGACCGGGCGGAACGGGAAACCGGACAGCTCCGGCCTCGGGAGATGGAAAGACGGCCGGAAAGGACGGAATACCGGGAAGTTTCCAAGAATCGGGAAATTGAGGCCCGGTTTCGGGATAAGGTCGATCGGTCGCGGCTGCTTGGCCTGCCAAGGGTGGAGGGATTTGAAAAATCCGGGGCGATGTCGAATAAAGAGGTCCGGGAGTACCTGAAAAATGACTTTCCGGAAAAGCACGCCAACAACATCACCATGGAATCCATTCGCTATAATGACCGCATGGTTCCGGCAGGGAAAGGGGTGGAGCAGGGGCACTGGGATAAGCGGGAGGTGGCGCCGGACACCAACGTCTATAACCGGGAAATCGTCGTCAATCAGCAGTCATTCCGGGGGAACATGGACGGCACTGCCATGCGGGAAACCATTGCCCATGAAGTGGGTCATCAGGTTCATCTGGGATACATGGAAAAGGGGGATCAACAGGAGTGGCTGCGAATCAGCGGTGAGCGGCCCAAGGATAAATGCGTCAGCGCCTATGCATGCTCGGATTATAGGGAAGATTTTGCCGAGAGCTATCAGCACTATGTGCAGAATCCAGAGCTGCTTAAAAGCGTTAACCCGGACAAATACAATTTTATGCGGGATAAAGTCTTTGAGGGCAGGGAATATGACCGTAAGAAAGAGGGATGAGCGCGGTCATGTGGGACATGAGCAGAATCAAGACTTCGTGCTTCGTGGCGTTAGAAGGGTTCGAACAGGGCAAGTCCGAGGTGATCGCGCATGGCGCAAAAATGGCGATCCTTACTGAAAACCGGAGAACCATGGAATTGGGAGACCGCGGCAATGATGCGATCCGGGATGCCAACCCCGTTCACCCCTTTGCAACGCAGGTTAAAGCCGGCCTCCATGACCAAGTCCCACATATTAGGCGGGTCGGCGAGCAATGGCAGAGCGCGGAGTGAATCGAGGAGTTTTATGTATTCCTTGCGTGTGGGAGCAGCGGAGACCAGTTCGGCAATGACAAGATTGCAGGTACAGGCGCTGTCATGTTCCAACAGATGATCGATGACAACGCCATGGCTGGACGTGGCGTCACGGAAAAATTCGATCCATGCCGAGGTGTCGATAAGCACCCGAGTCATCGACTGATCCGGTCCTGGCGCAAGGCATCGAGATCGATATCCAGTTCGAGCTTGCCGCGCATCGCCCGCAGTTTCTCGATTTTTTTGCGGTTAATGAGTTCCTGGAGCGAGAGGATTATCGTGCTCGTCTTCGAACGGGTCTTGACAAGCTGCATGGCCTCGGCCAGCAGATCTTCCGGGATATCAATGGTGGTACGCATGGCTCTTCTCCTGGTTGGTGCAGGTTTCGGATAGCTGCATGATAGCACGGAGAAATGACCTGTTCAATGCATAACTTTTTGGAAAAATTTATGCTGTCGGCAATGCTGGCGGGGTGGGGGAAGATGACCCCTTTGGCATGTTGCTACAGTCTGGAAGGTTGAAAACATGGCAGGAATCACAATTGGATTATCAACGGTTGCGGCAGAAGAGGAGTTCCGGCAGCGGGCCGAGAGGTTGCTCTTGGAACACGGCGAGGAGACGGAGGAGGTTTCTCGGCAACTCGTTGCCTGGACCGTGGAGTTGCAGGTGGGGGCCATCAGGGAGCGGGTGGTTGGCGAGGTGCTGGCCCTGCCAGCGGTGGCTATGGTGCGGCGGCTGCGGGTGGAACTCCGTAAGGAGCGGCAGGCGACTGAGCAGGCCCTGGCTGCTGAGCGTGAGAACTCCCGGAAGCTGGCAGAGGTAGAGCGCTTGCAGCAGGAAAGGAGAAAGGCCGAGCAGCTCGCCACTGAGGTGGAAAATCTGAAGCGAAGTGCGAGGGAGGCAGCGGCTGCCCGGCAGGAACAGGAAGAAAAGAGCCGGGTTTTAGCCCCGCTGCGGGTTGAGGAATTACGACTCGAAGGCCGTACGTTCCGGATGGAATTCTGCCTGATTCCGGCCGGCCGGTTCTTGATGGGGAGCCCGGATTTTGAAGAAGGCAGGTATAAGGATGAGGGTCCGGAACACGAAGTGACTATCGGCCGGCCTTTTTACCTGGGCAGATATCCGGTGACCCAGGCCCAGTGGGAGGCGGTGATGGGAACTAATCCGAGTCAGTTCAAAGGGGCGAACCGACCGGTTGAGAGCGTGTCCTGGAATGACTGCCAGGAGTTTAACAGGAAGCTCAATGCTCAGGCCGGCGAAGCCCGGTATCGGTTGCCGAGCGAGGCGGAGTGGGAGTATGCCTGTCGGGCCGGGAGTAAAACGCGATACAGCTTTGGCAATGACGAGACCCTGCTTGCCGACCATGCCTGGTATGACAAAAATTCGAGAAACACGACCCATCCGGTGGGCCAGAAGAAGCCTAATGCCTGGGGCCTGCATGATATGCACGGCAATATTTATGAGTGGTGTCAGGATCACTGGCACGGTGGTTACATAGGCGCACCAACCGATGGTAGCGTATGGGAGAGTGGCGGGGGCTCGAACCGCGTTTTTCGCGGCGGCTCCTGGAGCATCGTCGCCAGGTACGCGCGGGCCGCGAATCGCTACGGGGATGAGCCGGGCGGCCGCGGCGTCGACTTTGGTTTCCGGCTTGTTCTGCCCCCAGGTCAGTGAGCATAAGCAAGAGAAGGCGGAAGCCGTGCGGATGGCCGTGCCGTCGCGGAGCAGGCCGGACAGCCGT
>CAZDYX010000236.1:0-735 GCA_964509775.1 uncultured Desulfobulbia bacterium
TGCACGGTCCTCGACTTTCCCGACCTCGACCGCTTCATCGCCGAACTTCGCGACCATCACTATGACATTGTCGGCATCAGCGCCATCATCCCCAATGTGGGCAAGGTAAAAAAAATGTGTGAACTGGTTCGGACCCATCTACCCGGGGCCGTCATCGTGGTTGGCGGTCACATTGCCAATCTTGGCGGTCTTGATAAAATGATAACGGCGGATCACATCGTCAGGGGTGACGGCATCAGTTGGTTCCGCAGGTTCCTTAGCCAGGACGAAGCCGCACCGATTAGACACCCCCACGTCTATTCGGCCAACCACACCAGAATTCTCGGCCATACCCTCGCCAACCGTCCCGGCGATACGGCAGCCATTGTCGTTCCCTCGGTGGGGTGCCCCATGGGATGTAATTTCTGTTCCACCTCGGCCCTTTTTGGCGGCAAGGGAAATTTCGTCAATTTCTATGAAACCGGCGACGAGCTTTTTGCCGTCATGACGGAACTGGAGGAAAAACTAAAAGTGCAGTCCTTCTTCATCCTCGACGAAAATTTTCTCTTCCATCGCCGACGGGCATTGCGATTCCTGGAATTACTCGCGGAACACGACAAGAGCTGGTCCCTCTATGTCTTCAGCTCTGCCAGGGTGTTGCAATCCTACACAATGGAACAACTGGTGGCGCTGGGCATCTCCTGGGTATGGATGGGACTTGAAGGCGAGCAAAGCCGGTATCAGAAACTTAAAAAT
>CAZDYX010000236.1:745-1448 GCA_964509775.1 uncultured Desulfobulbia bacterium
CGAAAACAGCCGCTATACCAAACTGAGCGGCGTCGACACCCGCGCCCTCGTCCAAGACCTCAAGTCCCACGGTATCCGCGTGCTTGGTTCGTCGATAATCGGCCTGGAGGAGCACCGGCCCGAGGATATGGAGGGCATCATCGATCATGCCGTCAGTCATGAGACCGACTTTCACCAGTTCATGCTCTACACGGCAAATCCGGGAACCCCTCTTCATGACGAGATGAAGCGGGCGGGCACGCTCCTTACCGAAAAGGAATTCGCCCTTGCCGACGCCCACGGCCAGTACCGCTTCAATCACCGTCATACCCACATCCGCGACCACCAGGAGGAACAGATAATCCTTTCCGCCTTTGCGCGGGACTTTGAACAAAACGGCCCCAGTCTGTTCCGCATGATGCGGACCCTGCTGACCGGCTGGGAGCGATACCGGCATCATCCGGAGAAACGCATCCGGGACCGTTACGCCCGGGAGGTGCAACCCTTACGCTCGACCTATGTCGGAGGGATTTGGGCAATGCGGAAATGGTATCGAAACAACAAGGCCATGACCAATAAAATGGATGCCCTCCTTGCCGATATCTATGCGGCCTTCGGCTGGTCGACCCGGCTTGCGGCCCCAATTTTCGGCAGATATCTCCATCGGACCATGAAAAGGGAGGAGAAACAACTGGCAACCGGCTGGCGGCCGGAACCGACGACC
>CAZDYX010000236.1:1458-5160 GCA_964509775.1 uncultured Desulfobulbia bacterium
AGAATCCCGCCGCCCTCGCCCTGGAGCAGGAGGACCCTTACCCGGTGCTCCAGGAGAATCCGGTCGGAATTGGAGCCGCCGCCAAACTGGCGAAGGGGATGGAACTACCCAAAGAGAAGTGGACATAATGGCGTAAGGAAACAATGGGGGACGTCCCCATAGGTGCTGACTCCGCTGCGCTACGTAGGTGATCTTCTCGTTAGAATGATTATTAGACATTATCGAAAATTGATCCTCCGCATACAAACCGCCTTGATTATCCGTGCTTCCGTGGGTCGATTTGGCAATTTCCGATATTGTCTAATTTTTTTAAAAGGAGGCGGAATGAAAGTTTTCAAATTTATCTTCATTATTTTTATCTTATCCACTAGTTTTACCCAGTATCTTGCCGCGCAGGATAAGGTTTTGCAAAAAGGCGGGCTACTAAAGGCTTGGCAGGAAAAAAGACAATCTACAAAACAATTACAGGCTGTATCTGGTCAAGTAATCATAACATTAGATGTAGCATATTTAAATGATGATGATCATCTGCATAAATTAGATATCTATTCTCCTGCCAAGCAAAAGAAGCCGCTTGCGGTTTTAGTGCATATTCACGGCGGCGGTTGGAGAATGGGCGACAAAAAGATGATGAAAGATACCGGTATGTTTTATGCGTCCCAGGGGATTTTGTTTATTACCCCTAATTACCGCTTATCGCCGCAAGCGCAGCATCCTGCTCACGTGGAAGATTGCGCGGCGGCATTGGTTTGGATTTTTGATAATGTTGTTAACTTGGGGGGCGATAAGAGCCGAATATTTTTATCCGGCCACTCTGCCGGCGCGCATTTGGCAGCTCTTTTGGGGACAGATCAAACATATTTGCAAAAATATAATATCAAGCCCAGGGATCTAGCCGGGGTGATCCCAGTAGATACGGCTAGCTTTGACCTTGTGGACGATGGTAATGAAAAATTGGTAAAGAAGTTTGTAAAAGATGCCTTTGGCGAAAATGAAAAGATATTAAAATCCGCTTCGCCTTTTTATAATGTTTCGGATAAAACGGTTTACCCTAAATATCTTATTTTCAATACGAACAATAGAAAGACCGCGGCAGAGGGCGGTAAAGAATTCGCGGATAAGTTAAAAAGCGTTGGCTGTGACGTGCGGTTTGTGCCGGTTGATGATCATACCCATAAGGATATGGCCACGGGAATGTACGACGCCTCAGATCCCGTGGGAAACGCAATTTTGAATTATATTCTTCTTGAAACAAATCAGTAAAAAAGAATTCTACTAATACATCGAGCCAATTCTGCTCGTTGCGCTTCGCATAACGGCTCATGTAAATGTTGAACTGAACCGATATCGTGGAAAAGGAAAAACCAACTCCCCCAAAAAACCACCTTTTCGCCCCTGACCAACCCAGGGGACGATAGATAAAATCCTTTAAGGTTGGGCAAAAAAAATGTAGGAACACTAGGAGCCTGTCGGACTTAGATGAATCTACTACGGGCCGTGGGATGACGGCCCAAATATCCCTAAATTTTAGTTACATAGCCCCCACTATGCGCCTCAAATTCATGAATATTTGTTCTCGCCACCCCACGGCCCTCGCTACGATCCCCTAAGTCCGACAGGCTCCTAGTACTCCATGACACTTGATATTGATGATTGGGCTGTCAGGCAATATGACCAAGAGCCTACGCCCTTAATAGGAATTGACCTATAAATTCAAATGTCATGAAGTACTAGGTTAGGATTACCCTTTACCACAAGAAGGAAGTTCATGAAGGGTCTTTGTAAGCGAGCTGGTGTTAAGGACTTTGGCTTCCATGCACTCAGAAGGTATGTGGCAAGTGTGCTGGCGGATACCCACAAGGTGAGTGCCAAGACCATCCAAGTGATATTAAGACATAAGTCAATAACAACGACCGAAAAATACATCCACAATATCAACCGGGATTTGAGAGGTACCATGAACCTACTCGGGAACGCGAACGGAGAAAACGAAAAAAATCTACCCCGTGGAAACAATGAAACAAGGACTTGACACCTTACCATACCTGGGTTTAGAACATAAATGTAGTGGATAGTACGACAACAACAAATCCAAAAAGCCAATTTCATGTCGGACATCTTTAGTGAGAACGGCATGATAATCGTCGAGCTAAGAGCTACCAAACCATGAACCTGTTGAGGTGCCATCATGTTAGCAATGAACATCCCTGATGCCCTAGAAGCGAAACTTAACACAGCTGCTCGGCAGCGCCGCAAAAAACCTGTGGATATGGCCGTTGAGGCTCTTGAATGCTGGCTTGATACTGAGGAGTGGGCTGCTTGCCGAGCATCCGGCCACGAACCGAACAAGGAAACAATAGCGGCCATAGAAGAAAGCAAGCGGGACACCAGCCGCAAGGTCTATACCACCACCTCCGAACTCTTCGATGAACTAGATAAAGCATGTTGAAAATTATTCCTACCGGACGATTCAACAAAGACTATGCACGGATGAAGCGCCGGGGAAAGGACATGAACAAACCGGTCACCATTGTTGAACGGCTGGCCTTAGTAGCGTCCCTTGACCGGCATCATCGCGATCATGCTCTTTCCGGCGTATGGGATGATTGCCGGGAATGCCACATAGAGCCTGATTGGTTACTTATCTACCGGGTTGCCGATGATGAATTGCACCTGATCCGTACCGGCAGTCATTCGGATTTATTCGGATAGGGCCTCTCTGGTAACCAGAATGGAGAAAATAAAAAAAATCTACACTGTAAATCTACACCAAAACGAAAAAGGAGTTAACCCATAATGGCTAACTCCTTGATATTATTTGGTGACCCCAACGGGACTCGAACCCGTGTTACCGGCGTGAGAGGCCGGAATTTGCAGTTTCCCTCTTTTTACCTAACTTGCCCTAACCCCCTATGCTCACTGGGTTTAATCGTTTCGCTGCTTCTCTTGACATACCTTATATTACCCTGTAATATACTCAATGTGTGGGGGATAGCGTGGGGGACATAATCCGGCAAGAACCTTGTGGGGAGTCAAAAAATGCCAAAACAAACGAGGACAGCGACCAGCTACGCGGGTGTTTATTTTGTCGAAGGGGCAGCAATCGGCAGCAACAAAATTGAGAAAATCTATTATATCCGGTATCGGCGTGGCGGTAAACTGGTTGAAGAAAAAGCAGGTCGCCAATATCAGGACGACATGACCCCTGCACGGGCGGCAGGGAAGCGGGCGGCAAGACTTGAGGGGAAGGAGCTTTCCAATACTCAGGGAAGACAGGTCGAGCTGGAAGCGAAGCAGGCCGAACAGAACAAATGGACAATAGCCCGACTCTGGGAAAAATACAAAGAAAGCCGAACCGATCAGAACAAGGCACTCCAAGTTGATGACGGTCGCTTTGATAAGTATATCCGCATCCCTCTTGGCGACAAAGAACCGAAAGACTTACTCCCCCTTGATGTTGACCGGATCAGGGTAAAACTCCTCAAGACAAAGTCCCCTCAGACCGTAAGGCATATCCTGGGCGTCTTAAAACGAGCCTGCAATTTCGGGTTCAACAAAATGCTATGCCCTGCCCTCCCCTTCCGCATCGAGATGCCCGATGTTGACAATAAAAAGACCGAGGACTTGAGCCAACTGGAATTGCACCGCTTACTGAAGGCTATCGCCGATGATGAGAACAAACAAGTCGGCAATATGATGCTA
>CAZDYX010000236.1:5170-6048 GCA_964509775.1 uncultured Desulfobulbia bacterium
GCCGTATCAAGGCGAGGTGATCCGCCGTTACGGCCTGCGCGGCGTCATCGGCAAGGGCGGCATGGGCGGGAAGACCCTGGCTGCCTTGCAGGAATGCGGCGCGGTGAGATGTTTAAATTGCTTTGGTCAGACGTAGACTTTGCCCGTGGTTTTATCCTGATCCGCGATCCGAAGGGCGGCAAAAGCCAAAGTATTCCACTGAATGCTGCGGCCAAACATTTGCTTGAAACCCACGAGAGAACAGACAGCAAATATGTTTTTCCGGGAGTAGATGGCGGGCAACGGGTATCAGTCCAAAAGGCATCGCGCCGGATCAGAGAACGGGCAGGCCTGCCAAAAGACTTCAGACCTCTTCATGGCCTGCGCCACACCTACGCCTCTATGTTGGCCTCAAGTGGCAAGGTTGACATCTACACCCTGCAAAAGTTAATGACGCACAAGACCCCGACAATGACGCAACGATATGCCCACCTGCGAGACGATGCCTTGCAACGAGCTTCCGCCCTGGCCGGGGAAATTATCGGGCAGGCCGTTAATGTCGCAAACGGGAACAACGTGGTTAATCTGAGGGATATTTCAAAATGATGGACCTCATACCAGCCGAAAGGATAGCCAGTAAAATCTATTTCATACGCGGCAGTAAGGTCATGCTCGACAGGGACTTGGCCGAACTGTACGGCGTGGAAACCAGGGCCTTGAAGCAGGCGGTCAGAAGAAACCTGAAGCGCTTCCCTGACGATTTCATGTTTTTGTTGTCAAAAGAAGAGCTTACGGATTGGAGATCACAATTTGTGATCTCCAACAACGACAAGATGGGTCTTCGGCATCCACCCATGGCCTTTACGGAACAAGGTGTGGCCATGCTTTCAAGCGTCCTC
>CAZDYX010000237.1:0-6012 GCA_964509775.1 uncultured Desulfobulbia bacterium
CCAAAATTATCCACCAGGTGGTATCCGTGGGTTAGTTTTGCAAGAGGCTCAAAAATGTGTTAATTTAATCGTAACTACTCAGGTCGATAGTCTGAAGGGGTTTAGCCTGTTAGCAATAGAGAAAGACGAGATGTGAGACGTACCGTGCCCATCCTCCGATCCATTTCCTTCCTAACAGACTACAGTCTAACGACCTAACCAACCTGGGTAGTTACATTTAATCGTGTATCGATGGATGCTCAGATAAAACGATCAGATCACCGGTTAGAGCTCAATTTCCCGGTTCGTTTTTTTCTTAAGGATTCGGGTACCCGGCCTTATGAGGGGGAGGCGGTGGATTTCCACGCCCGGGGAATCTGTATAATGGCACAGCGGGAGCCCCCCCTGGGGGCGATGTTGGATCTCCATATTTTTTTACCCAGGCAGGAAAAGGCCATTCGTACCTCTGCCAAGGTGAAATGGGCACAAAAGGTTCCGGGGGTCTCAAATAATGTACGACTTGGGCTGCAATTTCCTCGGGAACTCGATGTGGCCCTCCCCATTACCTTTCTGCAAGAAAACATCAATCAACTGTCCTGCGAAAGGGAAAGACGCTGGCAGTTTTTACGGCAAGATCAAACACGGGGGCCTGCTGTCAGAATTGGGGAAATGAAGGAAGCTGATTCGCAGCGGTCTTCCGACAGCGTGATTCCTTATAACAAACCTAATGTCCTGCTCATTGATGATGATGAGAATCTCACCACCAACCTTTCTTCCTTGCTTGCCAATCTCAACTATACCCTGACGGTCATCCCTTCGGGGGAAGCAGCCCTGGAGGCCATCAAGCGCACCTGTTTTCAGGTTGTCCTCCTTGATCTCCAGTTGCCGCAGATGTCGGGTATTGAGATCTTAAGGGCTATTAAGGAGTATTGTCCTAATACCGAGGTGTTGATCTGGACGGATATGCAGGTGGGCCGCAACGCCATTGACTGCCTAAATCTGGGTGCCTGCCAGTATTTAATAAAACCGGTACCTTTCCCGGCCCTGCATCATGCCATTGAGACGGCCTTGGCCCGGTACCGGCGGATGGAACTGACAATGACAACAGGAAATTATTTTAGAACCCTTTTTAATTCATGTTGTGCCGGCATGGCCGTGTTTTCTGCGGAAGGCCTGATTCTTGAGGCGAATGATTGCCTTTGTCGGATACTCGGTTATGCTAAGGAAGAACTTCTGGGGACCTCGATTCTTCGTCTGGTTTCTTCAAGGGAAGGGGGGGGAGATCTTTTATTACGGCAGGATTTTTTTTCCACCAGCGGACAGCCTTTTACCTTTGTCCGGCAGTTCCTCTCCAAGGACGGGGATCGCGTGCAACTGCGTCTATCAGGAGGCTGGGTCTTTAACGATAATGCCCTTCCTTCTTCTGCCGTTGCCCTGGTGGAAAAGGTTTAGCATATCACAATGAGACATGGTTCAACAGGTTCTACGTTCACGGTTCCAGGTTTGGAGGATGGTGGCTTGCAGGAACCTAACCTTGAACCCTTGAACCGGGAACGTTGAACCATGCCCAAAATGACATTATTCGGTGTCGGTCCAGGTTATCCCATGCCCCTGGGGGCAAATTTCACGGGCATCGGTACCAATTTCGCCATATTTTCCCGTCATGCCATTGCCGTATCCCTGGTGCTTTTCTCGAAGGGAGAAGAAGAGGCGATTGCCGAGATCCCCTTTGATCCGGAGATAAATCGCACTGGCGATATCTGGCACATTTTGGTTCAAGGGATGGATCCGGCGTTACGTTACGGTTATCGGGTGGATGGTCCTTTTGATCCCAATGTATCGGGCTATTATTTTGATGCGACCAAACTTCTTCTTGACCCTTATGCCAGAGCCCTCTCGGGCGGCAGTGTATGGGGACAGACCCATTTTAGGAGCGGCGCCAGGGACTGTCAAGGTATCTTGAAACGCCGAGGGCTGGTACTCACCGACCAATTCGACTGGGAAGGGGATCGACCCCTGAACCGACCGCTTCAGGACACCATTATCTATGAGCTTCATGTGCGGGGATTTACCCGGCACCCGAGTTCCGGGGTAGGATACCCAGGCACCTATACAGGGATTGTGGAGAAAATCCCCTATCTGAAGGGCCTTGGTATTACTGCCGTGGAGTTGTTGCCGATTTTTGAATTTGACGAAAATGATAATATCAATGTCAATCCCCTGACCAATGAGTCCCTCAAGAATTATTGGGGCTATAATCCCATCGCCTTTTTTGCGCCCAAGGCCTCTTTCGCGGTCAATGGCAAAAACGGCGAACAGGTGCGGGAATTCAAGGAAATGGTAAAGGCCTTGCACCGGGAAGGCATCGAGGTGATCCTGGACGTGGTCTTTAACCATACCGGTGAAGGCCAGGAAAACGGGCCTAATATCAGCCTTCGGGGCCTGGACAACAGTATTTATTACCTCCTTGATCCGCAGACCAGAAGATACTTAAACTTCACCGGCTGCGGCAATACGGTGAACGGCAATCATCCGGTGGTGCGCAACCTCATCATGGATGCCTTGCGCTATTGGGTGATAGAGATGCATGTGGATGGTTTCCGGTTTGATCTGGCGTCGATCCTGGCCCGGGGACAGCAGGGTGAGGTGCTGGGCAATCCGCCCATCATCGAGCAGATCGCTGAGGATCCCATCCTTTCCCGGACCAAGATCATTGCCGAGGCCTGGGACGCCGCCGGTCTTTATCAGGTTGGCAGTTTTTCCAGCCATTTTCACTGGGCAGAATGGAATGGCCGGTATCGGGATGATGTCCGGGCCTTCATGGCCGGCCGGGAAAACACCATCGCCGATCTCGCCACCCGGGTGGCCGGCAGTTCCGATCTTTATCAGGCCAGTGGCCGTCACCCCTATAACAGCATCAATTTTGTCACCTGCCATGACGGCTTTACCCTCTATGATCTCGTGAGCTACAACCAGAAACATAACCTTGCCAACGGCGAAGAAAACCGGGACGGCACCGATACCCATATAAGCTGGAACAGCGGGGTGGAGGGCGAGACCCAGGTCCGGCGCATCAAGGCATTGCGGGAGCGTCGTATCCAGAGCTTTGCGACCATCCTCTTTTTGTCGCAAGGGGTGCCGATGTTCCTTGCCGGCGATGAATTCGGCCGTACCCAGTACGGCAACAACAATGCCTATTGCCAAGATAACCCTGTCGGGTGGGTGGACTGGGACCTGCTCGCCAAGAATCAGGGGTTGTTCAGATTTTTTTCCATGATTATCGCCCTGAGAAAAAGGCATGCCGTTTTCAGGCGGGTAGATTTTTTCCCTGCGAAAGGGGAGATCAGATGGTACGGCCCCAACAACGGGCCTCCGGACTGGTCTTCTGCATCCCGGTGTTTGGCCTGGTTCTTGGATGGCACGGCAAACAAGGCCTCGATGGACGATGACTTTTTTGTTATGGTCAACAGCGGAACCAGGCCCAGGCGATTCAGGGTGCCGGTCTTGCCGAAAGGGCGATGTTGGGCAAAGATCATCGATACCCGAGCATCTTCTCCCCAGGATATTGTCACGGAAGAGGAAGGGATTCCTGTTGCCCAAAATCGTCAAATCTGGGTGGGGTCCATGGCTGCCGTGGTATTGATCTCCCGGCAGGCGAAGTAAAATTCAAAGGAGCCAGCCCAGGTGTTTTATCTCGCCCTTCTCGCCAGCCTTATCGTGGTTGGCCAAATCATTGCCATATCCGTGCAGGGTGAAGCGGTTTGTCTCAATGAGGGATGTAAGGTGGTGGAGGGGCTTCTCACCATATCCCCATTGCTTTTTAATGGGATGGGTTTTTGTTATTTTCAACTGGTCATGTGGCTCTCCTGGTGGTCCGGGAGAAGGGCCGGTACCCTCCCCGAGATGTTGCGGATTGCACTTTTTTCCGGCATGGCAATCGAGGGAGTGCTTTTTTCGTATCAACTGGTAGTGGTCAGGACCTTTTGCGGCTATTGCCTGGTGATCCTTGCCCTGGTCGTGCTCTTAAACGTCATGGCCGGATGGCGGCAACTTGTGACCGGCGCCATTATTTTCGGCGCCATAACCGGTGTCTTCCCCCTGTTAAGTTTCGACCCGGTGCTTGCCTTGTCAATCGGAAAGACCTCCCTTGACTCGGGCACCTATGCGGTCCGGAATTGTCTTTCCCCAAATAAATCGCTCTATCTCTTTTTTTCAGCGGATTGCCCCCATTGTCAGAAGGTGATCAAGACCCTGGAGGGGTGTTCCGGTTGTGAGTTTCATCTTAATCCCGTTGAACGGATAGCCTCCCTCGGCCTTCCCGACCTTGACCAGACTCCTTCCTACAATCCGGCGGTGAACCGTTTGCTCCTTGCCCTCATGGGCATTGACGTCGTGCCGGTGTTGCTTAGCAAAGAACCTGACGGCCTCAAGATCATCAGGGGCGAACAAAATATCATAACCTTCCTTGAACAGGCCTGCCTGCCGAGGCCCCCGGCGTTACCCCCAGGCTCCTTTTTATCTCCGGATCAGGGAGAAAGCACGGTTCGGGATACCGAGGAAGGGGAATGCGGGGTGCCGGTTGATTGTAAGTGAATCGTATTCGGAAAAGGTATCGCCATAATACGAACAAGTTCGTCCGAGCGACGGTATCACAGGTTGTTATTAGGTTCGGCGCTTGCCGCTGCTTGACGCCTCGGTGATCTTTCTTTGATTTTCCAGCCACTCTTCGATATCTGTCTTGCGAAATCGCCACGACCCCCCGATCTTGATTCCCGGCACGATCCCCTTATTGGCATAGCCGTAAAGGGTCTTTTCCGCGATCTTCAGATATTCCGACAGATCTTTTAGCGTCAGTATTTCATCCATTTTTCACCTTCCCATTTGCATTGAATCCGTTTGTCTATATCTCCAGCCGTCTGACGCCGGGGATGGTTTCGAGTTTCACAACCTTTTCAACGGCGACCCTGGAGGCGTTTCGCGCCAAACCGCCCGTCACCAGGGCCCGCAGTTTCGTGACCACTTCGGCGTGTGACTTGGCGAGCGGCACCATGTCGTTGGCGCTCTTTAACAGATCGTCGGTATCGAGTTCCCGTTCGTTGTCAATGAATGCCGGGAACATAGCGTCCTTGACAATGGCCTCCAGCTCAGCCCCGACAAAGCCTTCGGTCGCCGTGGCGATCCGGGCAAGATCGAACTTCTGCGCCACCATCGTGAAGCCCTTCTTATGGAGATGCACTTCAAGGATCTTCCTCCGCTCCTCATGCGAGGGCAGATCCAGAAAAAAGACCTCGTCAAACCGCCCTTTGCGCAGGAACTCCGGCGGCAGGCGCGCGATATCGTTGGCCGTGGCCACCACAAAGACCGGCTTGGTCTTTTCTTCCATCCAGGTGAGGAGGTTGCCGAAGACCCTGGCGCCCACGCCGCTGTCGCCCCCGCCACCGCCTGCGCCGGATAGCCCCTTTTCCAGTTCGTCGATCCAGAGGATGGCCGGGGCCACATCCTCGGCCGTTTTCAGCGCCTTGCGCATCCGTTCTTCGGATTCTCCCACCAGGCTCCCGAAGACCCGCCCCAGGTCGAATTTCAGGAGCGGCTTCTGCCATTCGGCAGCCACGGCCTTGGCGCAAAGGCTTTTGCCGCAGCCGGGGACCCCGACCAGCATCACGCCACGGGGATGGAGGAGGCCAAAGTCCCGACCCTTTTGCGAGAAGGCCCGGTTGCGCTGTTTCAGCCAGAGCTTGAGATTGCCAAGCCCCCCCACCGAGCCGAAATTCTCCACTGTGGCGGTATACTCGAGGATTCCCGATTTGCGGATGATCTGCTCCTTTTCGGCCAGGATGGCCTTGATCTCCCCGCTATCGAGCCGACCCCGGCTGACGATGGCCTTGGCCAGGGAGTTTTCGGTCTCGCAGAGGGTGAGCCCCTGACAGGCCTTGACCATCCCGTCGATCCCTTCCTCGTCAAGGTCGATCACCACCCGGCAGCGCTGACGCATGAATGTGGCAATAACTATTCTGAGTTCTCATGGCATGCTCA
>CAZDYX010000238.1:0-5055 GCA_964509775.1 uncultured Desulfobulbia bacterium
CTATTCTCCCTTCAACACCGCGAGTCAAAAAAACTCGCCGTTAAAAATCCCTGCGAAGGGAGCACTCCCACCATTCTCCTTTTTCCAAGGTAGCCACCTTTCCGAACAAGAGCAGCAACCTAACGAGCAACCGATCCACCAGGTTACAATAATTAGACCATATTGGATGCTTGCTCATCCGGTCACGAACAAGCAGTTTGAGCTGTTTGACCCCACCCATCGGAAGAGACGACCCAATTATCCTCGTTGCCGGGCCGCCAGCCAAGACAGCTTCCCGGTGGTTAATGTGACTTGGGATGAGGCCCAGGCATTCGCCGCCTGGCTTGGTGGACGACTCCCGACAGAGATTGAATGGGAGTTCGCGTGCCGGGCTGGCACGACTACTCCTTACTGGTGTGGTGTAGACGTAAGCGGCCTCTCAGACACGGCTTGGTACGAAAAGAATAGCCACGGGTACCCTCGCTCAGTCTGTCGCAAAAAAACCAATCCGTGGGGCCTGTTCAACATCCTAGGCAACGTTTGGGAATGGTGCCTAGATGCCTATGGCATATATCGCGAAACAGCAGTAACGCACGACCCTTTCCTCGTGAATCAAGAGGCGGGCTGTGTTTCTCGAGTTTCTCGAGTTCTTCGCGGTGGAGCATTTAGTAGTCCAGCCGCCTCCCTTCGGTCCGTCGCTCGGATCATGGCTGCATCGGATACCCGCTCCGATATTATCGGCTTTCGTGTTGTTTTCTCGGACCCGCCGCCGATCCCACCTGGACCAGGAACGTGGGCAAGAATCCGCAGCCGCGATTCTGCAAAACTAAACTGCCAACCTTCGTTCACGCCCGGACAACTAGATTCTTGTCCATTGACTGTTACATCCAGAGATGATAGTCCCCTTGAATCTGGAACAGAAGATGCCGCCGCAAGATCCTATCAACGCATTGAGCAGATTCATTTTAGGGTTGCGTTGTCATTCCCAGGAGAAAGACGTTCGTATGTCGAACAAGTTGCAGGTGCGCTCCGGCAAGAGTTGGGGGAAAACGCCGTCTTCTACGATAACTACTACCAACCCGAACTGGCCCGCCCTAATCTCGACCTCCTACTTCAGGGCATTTACCATGACAACAGCGATCTCATAGTTGTCTTTCTTTGCAAGGACTATGCGAAGAAAGAATGGTGCTGCGGGCTTGAGTGGCGAGCGATTCGCGATCTTATCAAAAAGGGGCATGATGCCAAGATAATGACGCTTCGGTTTGATAGCGTGCCGATTCAAGGGCTTTTCGGAATTGATGGGTTCCTTGACATAGGGGGCAAGTCTCCGATAGATCTGGCAAATGCTATACTGCGACGGCTTCATTCACTTTGTTCGATAGGTGATCCCGAAAAGTGACCCTCTAATCCGCTCCAGAGAAGAACCTCAGGTGGTCACATGAAAAACTATTCCGCCAACAGTTTCTAAGGCAGACAAGCCATGAGTCCCGACGTGCTCATATCCTTTGCCCATGGCAGTACTTTACAGTACGCTCGTGCATTGCGTAACGCTCTGGACGATGCAGGTATTCATGCATTTCTGGACGAGCGATCAATCCCACCTGGAAGTGAATTTCCTTCAGAGATCGCTGACGCGCTTTTGAAATCACGACTGATACTGGTTCTCGCCGATCGATCTTACTTCCAGCGTCCCTGGTGCCTATATGAATATCAGGTCGTCCTAACGCCTTACCGTGTCGCATCAGTGCCAAAAGCGTCTGATCTCGATCATGTAATCATTGCTCTTGCTGATAGCCGCACAGAAGATATCATACCTCATTTGCCGCCCCCGCTTGCCGAACAGTCCTGGCCAAAGGTCGATCAAATACCGGCTCTTGTAGATCTTGTGATAGAGCGGCTTTCGACAATGACCGTTTCCCTGGGGACACGACTAAAGGACATAAATGACGAAGCCTTACTCAATCTTCGTAAGGGTGGGGCCGTCCCGCTGCCAACCAAATTGAGAGGAATTCCAGGCTATCTTTGGGAACTACCTACCTCACAAAAAGAGCATTTCGTGGGGCGTACCGACGAGCTTTGGCACATTTTTCACTTGCTTCAAGTTCAACAACTGAAAGGAGGCTTCGCTTCCTGTCTCTTGCGCGGAACAGGGGGAGTTGGCAAAACGCAGCTTGCCGCGGAATTTGTGTGGCGTTATGGGCCTAATTACTACCAGGGTGGTTTAGTTTGGATCAATGCAGCCAGTGATGAGAGTTCGTTGAAAAAGCAGTTTTTGAGTATTGCTAAAGCTCTTGCCCCGGGACTGGAGGTGAAAGCAACCGTCCAAGACGAGTTGGTGGAAGCAGTAAAATTAAGGACCAATCAAGCCCCAGTGCTACGGGTGGTTGATAATATCCCTGCGCCTCCAAAGGGTTCACCACCTAAGTCACTCGAGGACTGGTGTCCCCCTTTAAAGTACGTCACCCTCCTGTGCACTTCCCGCCTTTCGGTCATTCAAGCTACGGCTTCGGTCCAGATAAACGAACTGTCCGTAAAATCCGCTACCGAGTTGCTTACGCAGCCTGAGGTGCAACGATCTTGGCTGAAGAACGAAGATTGGAATGAAATAGTAAGATGGGTTGGGTGCCTGCCCCTTGCGTTGCGTATTCTTCATGCCAGTCTAAACGAGCATTTCATTACCACGGAGGGGTTACTTGCCCGAGTTCGAGGTGAGGAACCGGCTACGGCGCTCGATAGAGAGATGGAGGCATTACAGGAAATAATTCCCAAAGAGTATCTTCGGGGAGTTGCGGAGACGTTGCATGTTTCTTATCAGTCGCTTGTCAGCGACACCAAGTTACAAGAAGCGGCCCATCTTCTGGCACGCATGTCGCCTATCCCTATCTCGGAAAGCGTAATCGTCAATCTCATCTCAATCCGCACCCTTGGACGCCTGGCCAGTCGGGGTTGGCTTCAACTCTCCAAAAATGGCCAGGGTGCAGATAGAGTGTCCCAGTGGCGCATGCACCGTGTAATAGCAAGTTATCTGAGAAGTATCAGCCCAGATCCCGGCAACGAACTGGATCTCCTTGCATCGTGGCTAATGGATCGATACGAATCAGATCCTTTGAGAACGAACGTAGACATATACTTGCCCCATGTTCTATATGCGTTTCGTGGAATCAGGACTTTGCTAAACGAGATGCCCTACCAAGCTGCAAAATGCATTGAGAATGCTAAGAAGTTAGGCCTTCAACTGGCAACTTGGAGACTCACTGACAAAAGGTTTTGGGATGTTCGATTCTTTGCGGCTGAATTTATCGAAAGTATGGACTATGCGGGGCAATTGGTGCCCCAACTCGAAAAGATTTATCGAGTAGGTGATTCAAGTAATTCAGAAGGGATTGCTGGCATGTTATCGGGCCTATCAAACACCCCGACAGCCGCCCAACTGTGTGTTGAAATGTTGAGTGATTCCAGCGACCAAGTTCGCGCGGAAGCGATGAGGCAGGCAACTAGATTTAGCTGTGGCGAGGCCATAGCGGTGCCATTGCTGGACGCTCTCTTGGAAGAAATATCCGATCCCTTCTGCGGTGCTGCATTGGGTCCGTCTCGAAAGAACCTTTCCCTCAAAGCTGATCCTTTTTGGGATATGCCCCGGTCCGAAGCGGCCAGAAGTTGTCTGGAAGTATTAGGCCGCAGCCATAATGAAAGAATTTACGGCAAGTTGCTTTCTTCCTTGCTAGAGGCTCAAGAGGGAGTAGCCAAGCTACAGGCAGTGAACCGGCTCGGCCTGTATTTGCGTACTATTGAAACCCCTTTGCCGTTAAGGATCTATTCATATGGAGTTTTTGATTCTGAGTGCCAAGAGCTAGTTAGACAGGAGACCAGTTTTCAGCTTCCTATTCAAAAACAACAATCGCCAGGATTGTATAAACCCCTCATCAACGCCATCTTAGAGAGCAGACACCTCCCCACAGTAGAAAGTGCGGTGGGTGCCGTGACATGCACTCCTTCAGGGCTGCAGGCGTTAGGGACGACAGCTGACGATATGCTTGCTAATGAAAAAAGCCAGCTTCAACTAATCGAGCTTTCCAATAAGATTCTGAGCGTATCATTACATTTCCTTAACGCGAATTGGTATCGTGCCCAGGCATTTGCCGCGCTTGGAATGATGGATGAGGCAATCACGGAATACGGGATTGTAATAAAAGGTAACCCAAGGTTTCTGGAAGCATATTACTTACGTGCTTCGTTATCTCGCAACAAAGGCGACACCGAAGGAGCTCAAAGAGACTTTGAGAAGATGATTACAATCAATCCCGACGAAACGAACTGGTTTTTCTGGCGGGGTTTGGCCTTCGAAGAATTGGCTATGCTGGATAATGCAATAAAGGATTACGGCCGCGTCATCCGGCAAGATCCAGAAGATGTTAGAGCGAGGGAACGTCGCGCAATGCTCCTATATGAAAAAGGAAAGTTCGAATGGGCTATGCAGGACCTAGACTCAATGATCGAGTTGGCTCCAGATTACTGGTGGCCATACCAACTCAAATCTGCCTGTCTTATGGAGTTGGGAAAAAACGAAGGCGCGATTACGGCTTCGACATCTGCTATCGAGCGTAACAGCGACTCCGCCAGCAGTTGGTATCTTCGTGGCTTGGCAAGAATGAGAACAGGCGACAAAGAAAAAGCCAGTAAGGACATGACCCGGGCATGTAAATTACAGCCCGAGAACATAGAATTTCAGGCGATGCTCGATGAAATACTGTAGGCGCAGAAATAAACCATTTGCTCCACGGTAGCCCAGTCTATCGTTGAGCGAGGAGACTTGGGGTTCGATAAAAACCTTGGCTTGACGGGAACTGATCCGGCGAGCCTGGGATAATAGGCTCCGAGTCGATTTTAGAGGCGACATCGCAAGCCTGCATCTGCTGCCCAACCATAAAATCAACCCGACAAGCGGGTTATTTTTATGTTGGCGCGCACCCCTATGATCGGACAGTGGCTCTTCGGGAATGAATGAGAAGAGTCTGATCGGCTTGCGGGAGACGACATCGCGAGCGCGGCGTTTCTGGGCTTCGATGAAAAGAAAGG
>CAZDYX010000238.1:5065-6002 GCA_964509775.1 uncultured Desulfobulbia bacterium
CACTATCCTGGCCTCTGTAACCTGCAAACTGGTAGTCTCCAAATCCAGGGCAAATGTAAGAGCGCGTTTGATCTTGGCCATTACGTCATCTGTTAGCTTGCCAAGTTTACGCTCAAGCCGCATAGTCGGTAAGGAACCCAGTCCCTGGACATTCGCAATGGAGTTCTGGGCAAGGAATGGAAGGTGTGGCAGTGCCACCTCATAGGGGCTTTGCCGGTTTTGCGTCGTTAACGGAACGTACAGAATCAAGGCTCGCGGCGGGTCGGGGTCGTTACGCGACACGATCACAACAGGCCGTGTTTTCGCCGCCAAACCCAGGTCGGCCAGCCACACTTCACCGGGGTGCGGAAGCATCGAGCAGATCCAATACTTCTTGCTCTATGGCACGCGAGCGCATGACGTCCAACACGTCTTGGTCGGCCAAGGCGATAATTTCCACGACACGCTGGCGGACTTGGACCACTGTCTCAGGCGTCCACTCGCGTAGTTTGACATCTAACTGTTCTACTAAAGCGTCCATAGCTACCTCCAACGGTTGCTTTCATTGAAAATAGCCTACCATGTCAAAGTAGTTACCGCAGCAAAAAGTTGTAGGCTGCAACAAATAAGCCGAGGAAAGTGCATGGACCGTAGTCTCGGTTCGGGGGAATCGGAGTTCGCGTGCCTGCTTTTTAGGCCCCCGCCTTGACGGGTTGCGACATCGCGAGCGCCGCGGATATGGGCTTCGATAAAACCACAACCTTTCGAGACGACAACGACATCTCCGGCGATATCGCAAGTCTGGCGTTGTTAAAGAAAAAACCTCGGCTTGACGGGAGAGGACTCGGCGAGCGCCGTGGACACCGGCTTCGACGACGGGAACAGATACGGCAAGCCTGAATGATATCGACTTCGAGCCGTTCTAACCGGCGATATCGCAAGCCCGCGACGCCCTGCC
>CAZDYX010000239.1:0-3224 GCA_964509775.1 uncultured Desulfobulbia bacterium
ATTCGGGGGGCCATGTTACCCAGGGTAGCGCCTTCGGCGCCAACCCTGGGCTGAGGACGGAATCCCGTTGGGATACTTGCGACCCGCTCTTTTGGGCATTGATAATTGTTTCGGCCATTGCCGAAGCCAAGTGGTTTGGTGCGCACAGCGCACCCTATCGTAATAACCCATGTAGGGTGAGCTGAACGTACCATTTGGCCCAAAAGATGATCAACGCCCAATTGGTAATTACCTGATTTTGCATCAAGGCCGTCATAGACCGTCTTGATAAAATCTTGACACCCTTCCCCCCTCTCTTGAGCCCATCTTTATACCCTACGTGCTATAGCCCGGCAAAGAAGGTCGGTTAAGATCTGACCCGACCGTTGAAGGTTTCGGAGGCCGCCTTTATCCGGCATCCGGTTTTTGTTCTTCTTATCCGTTCCCCGGCCTTCTCATGGCACCTGGCGCTCAACACTGCCATCAGCTTCACGACCAACACCAACTGGCAGAACTACAGCGGCGAGTCAGCTGCCAGTTACTTTATCCAGATGTTCGGCTTTGCGGTGCATAATTTCGTCTCCGCCGCCACCGGCATGGCAATCGTCATTGCTTTAATCCGCGGCTTTGCTCGGCGCAAGACCTCTGCCATCGGCATTGCCGGCATGGACCGGCTTTTTCAGAAAAACGTCATCGCCCTGTCGGGCCGGGCCATCGAGGCGGCGGGAGATGTCAACGTGCGACAGTGTCGGCGGTAATGACTGCCCTGCTCCATTTTAGTGGAATCGACTGCTGGCCCCCCCCCTTGTCGCTGCCCTGCATGCCCGTACCCAAGCGCTTGCAGATGCATTTGAAAAGGGTGCAATTAAAAGTGAGAGTAAACCTATGCCGCCTTAGCCCTCAGAGTATTCCCATATGTTTCCCAGTCTCCGTTTGCTCTCACTTTTAATTGCACCCTGGCCATCATTATTGCCCCTTTTTGAAAATGACTAATTTTAGTCAGTTGTCCGGTCCTGTTGATCAGTATATACTCCAAACGCTATAATTACAGACCTCGTAAATCCTGAGCCTTTGCCATATTGTAACATATTGATTTTATTGTATTTCGCATAAAAATTGGACATCGAAGATCGTGAAAAATTGATGAATTTGGCCTTTTGATTGGAGTTTTTTACAATTTTTTTTCATCATGTATTTCCTCATGTCCAAAAAAATCGCATCATTTAGGTGTACGTTGACGAGGTCTGAACTTAAAAGAAAAGGAGAAAAATGTTATGGGAAAGGGAAATGGTTTTAAAAGATATTTTTTGTTTGTATTGATGATGGTATTGGTCCTGTTCTGCGGTACTCAGTCTCAGGCGAATCTGGTAAGCACATTTGATACCTCGACCGAGGGATGGACGGTAGTGCGTGCGTCTGATAATTCGGTAAACTGGGGGCCGACTGGAGGCAACCCGGGCGGTTTTCTTTCCGGAGTAGATCAAGGACAAGGTGGGGGGGTAGGATTCTTCATGTCCCCATCCTCCTGGAATGGCGATTGGACTGGGTATAAAAACGGGCAATTGAAGTATGATCTTGCTATACACAATCCTAACTCTAGATACTACCAGCATGCTTTTGATGTCCAGATTTTGAGTGGAAGTACGGCACTGACAGGTATCTCGGTTCAAACCACTGCTTGGACAGGCTGGAAGACCTTTGAGGTTCCCCTCACGGCGGCAAGTTTTGGTAATGATCCTAATTTTGATACCGTTATGGCCAATGTTACAGGTCTTTATATTCGGGCTGAATACCTTATCGGGTATGAGACTGAAAAACTCGATAACGTCCGTGTAACCGGAACCGCAGCCCCAGTTCCCGAACCTGCAACCATGCTCCTTTTGGTCACCGGCTTAGTTGGGCTGGCAAGCACCAGACTCAGGAGGAAGAAACAGTAGTTAACACAACAGGCAGGGTCATGATGACCCTGCCTTTCCATTTCAATCGGCAAAATCGCCGAACCAGGCACTGCAGCCGACGCCGGGAACGGCCTTGGCTTACGAACATGCCCCTGGCGGCGCGGCTAGCTTGGTCGATGGATGGCAGATCGATGTGCCGGGAATTACGGCGGGCACTGACGGCACCCTTTCCCTGACCGTGGGGCTCGACGGGATGCGTACCTCGCCATTCCGAAACGCCGGTTCCTATCTTGGATTGGGTTTCACCAACTACGGCAACGGCGTCGTGAAGGGATCTGCCAGCGTGAACCAGGCATACGCCGGCACATACGTTCTTACTGTTCCCTTTGTCTTCGGTATCAAGAACGGGGTGACGATGGGGTTGACTGCGGAGACCTCCTTCTATAATGAGTTCACATTTGGAGAGCAATACGTTGATTTTTACGACTCCGCAAAGATTACGGATCTAACTTTCTTTGATGCATTGAACAACAAGATCACCAATTTCACATTTATTGCAGACTTCGGGCATGACTACCTGCCCTCTTCCCAGCCGGTTCCGGAGCCTGCCACGCTCATACTTTTTGGGTCGGGGCTGGCCGCTCTTGCTGGGTTCAAGAGAAAAAAAGGTGGGACGAAACTTGAAAATTGTCATCGTTGAGGATGATCCGACAGCGGCGGATCTGCTAAAAGAATACCTGGAAGGCGGAGAAACACTGGTGACAGCCGTCTATTCCTCAGGGGAAGAGGCCTTGGACACAATCAATGCTTCTTCCCTGCCGGATATCGTGCTTATGGACATCGGGCTTCCAGGGATATCCGGAATCGAGACGACCAGGATGCTTAAAGAGAAGCACCCAAGTCTGGAAATCGTCGTTCAAACCATCTTCGAGGACAGCCCCACGATCGTTCTGGCAATCAAGGCGGGGGCCTCGGGCTACCTTCTTAAGGGCTCTCCCAGGGAAGAACTGCTTGCCGCGTTGGCTGAGGTCTTGAGAGGAGGCTCTTTCCTGACCGGCAGGGTGGCCAGACTGGTATTGGAAGAGTTCCGGCCGCATGACTTCCCGGCAGGCAAAGATTTCGGCCTCACGGCCAGGGAAGAGGAGATTTTAAACGAACTGGTCAAGGGCGCCGCATACAAAAAAATCGCGGACCGCCTGTGTCTAAGCGTTCACACCGTAAACAATCACCTCAGGAAGATCTACGAAAAAATGCATGTCCATTCCCGGGGCGAGGCGGTGGCAAAGATCAATCATCGTTCGACGAAGACGGCCTGACCCGTAGCGACACGCAGATATCTAACCCCTT
>CAZDYX010000239.1:3234-5973 GCA_964509775.1 uncultured Desulfobulbia bacterium
AGCGGCCAGTTGCAGCTTCGCCCCCATCTCGTCACACCGTTTTTTCATGTTCCTCAATCCATAGCCGCACGCATTCAGGGAAACGTCAAGCCCCCCTCCGTTATCCGTTATGTTCAAGGAAAGCAGGCCCCCCTTTTCAAGGATTGCCAGACGTAGAGTCGTCGCGCCCGAATGTTTCAGTACGTTCATAATCCCTTCCTGCACAATCCTCGTGATGTGGTGAATCGCCAGAAATGAGAGCGGTAGGTCCCGGTGTTCGATGTCCTCCTCAATATCGTATTCGATATCCTTCCCGGTGAGCAGACGGGCTGCCTTTTCTCCGACAATGCCCGGCAAATCGCCCAGGCATGCCCCCTTGCCCTCCATGGTCTTGATCAGATTTCTGATCTCGGCTAGACAGTCGTTTAAAAGGCAGTTCAGGCCTTTGATACGTTTGTCGCTTCTAGCAACGCCCGGCACCTCCTTGCACAAGAGATCAAGTGACATAATGGCATTCGTGAGACTGCTGCCGATACAGTCATGCATCTCCCTTGAAATATGTTCCTTTACGTCTCGCGTCTCTTTTTCATTCCTGTCCGCGGAGTCCTTCGAGACGATGCTTTCGATAGCCAGGGATGTCTGTTTGGCAGCCATATCGAGAAAAGCCAGATCACTGGCGCGGTACATCCTTCCCGAATATCTGTTCTGCAAGACGATATACCCGGCCGGAGCGGAAAGCCCCGGAATGGGCACGACGACCCCTGCCGAGTAATCCGCGGGGAGATCCGTGAGCGGCAAAAGCCGGTATAGATACTCGGAAGACGTCAACGTCCCGATCTTTTCCAGCCAACCACGAGACAACTCTCCAAACGGCGCCGACACGATGGGCACGATTGTTCCTTCCGCGACGAGGAAGGCACACCCGCCCAGAGGGTGCAGGGTATTCTCGATTATCCCCATGACACCCTCAAAAACGGAACGGATGTCCGAGGCGAGCAGAAGTCGCCCGCTCAGTAGCAGGGAGGCCTCGCCCGAATCGTACCGTTCCCTTTTCAAGAGTCGCGCGATCCATTCCCTGCACCTGTTCCTGACAGGAACATAGGTTAGCATGACGAGCCAAAGAGTGACAACGGCTGCAAAAGATCCGTACGCCGCCGGCGCCTCAGGGCTGAACTTGGAAAAAAGGCTGACAACGGATATATCCACGATCGTGAGGGCCGCGAACGTCGAGGCGTAGACAAGGGTGTTGTCGAAGAGCGAGTCGATATCCATAAGGTGATGCTTCTGGATGGCAAACGCCATGAACAGGGGAATGAATACCAGGAACAACCCCGGGATGGTGTCGTTGATGAGCCTCTCGCCCGTAATGATCAACGGTATGCCGCTTACCAGCACAAAGGGCAGCAGACCGAAACCGAAGCCGTAGATCAGCCAGCGCGACTGCTGGTGCAAAATGGGTTTTTTGTACCGCACATACCCCTGCCCCAGGGTAAACAGAACCCCGACGAAGAGGAGCGGAAAGACGAGGTTTATGATCGCGATAGAAAGCGTCAGTTCAATGATGGCGCAGGTGGCATAAAATATCCATATCAGCCACGGGAAGCGGTCCAGGAAGCGTCTCTTTTCAGGCATGAGCAGGGAGAAATGCAGCATGAAGGCGGCAATTGCTATGGGGTTGGGGATGTTGATGAGGTTTACCAGGGCAAACCAGGCAGGCTCAAACACGATCTCGCTCAGCATGGAAGCGGCGTTGGTCACGAAGGTAAGCGTCGTGGCCATGCACATCAGGCAGAAAACCACACTCACCTCTTCGAAGCCTTTTTTCCAAAAAACAGTGAGTCCTATCAGGAAAAACGCAGCTCCCACGACAAGATGAAGCGCTTCGAGTTTGTAGAGAAAAGAAAAACCTGCCTTGCCAACCGGCGTATGAAGGCTTATCTGTTGCCCATCACGAATGACCACGACCGTGACGTCCGGCGTGTCGAGTCGGGCAAAAATATCCCGTTTCGCGTCGAGCCAGGAAAAAAACTCGCCCCGTGACTGGATGTGGATATTGTCGTTAAGCAAGTGATGAAAGCCGATCGGTCTGCCATTTATCGAAATCAGCGCATCGCCTGATTTCATGGGCGTTTTCTGAGACGCGGAGACAACCTTCCATACGTGGTCCCGGTCGTCCCATTGAGGGCGAACACCGAGAACTGGAGCATTGTAGAGAAAAAAGAACGAGGGAAGAAGCAGCACGAAAAAGACAGCGAACGCGCATGTGGCAAGAATGACTTTGAGTTGTTTCGGCCGCATTTTTGATATTTTGACAAGAATTAATAGCAATGGGAGACTTCAGATTATAATATTCTTGTCTGAGCCTCTTGCAAAAGTCGCGAAAAATGTATTTTTCGTCATTCCGGCGCTCTGTTTAGTCCTCGCTTGATTCAGTTCAATACCCCCTTGAGGGGTACGGGGAAAAGCCGGAATCCAGGAATTTCAGCAAGTTGCGAAAATCAATGGACACCGGTTTTCACCGGTGTGACGACTTTTGCAAGAGGCTCGTCTGTTAAAGATATTAGCGTAACAAAACTTATAATCTGAAGTACGTCCCAGTACACCAGTACACGCCATGAACGATACCGATGAGGAAATCAATAAGGCCGGCACAAAACTCTGGGGGCCTTGATCATCGTTTCGGCACAGTTCAATGCTTTTTGGTCCAAATCGTAGGTCGGGTTAGGCGTTTTTTGCCGTAACCCGACGATCAGGCTGGAT
>CAZDYX010000240.1:0-3161 GCA_964509775.1 uncultured Desulfobulbia bacterium
GCCCCTTCAGGGCGGGTTTAAATGTCGAACATTAGGCCACCCGCACAGGTCCAAATTTTTCTTGACGTTGCAGGGTTGTCCTCCTTTGACATTCTGCGGTTCCTTGTTCAATATTCGACATTCTATTTTTATGGCGCAATAATTACGTTAACACAGTGTGTTGCCAAACACTTCTTTGTTTTTTCGAACAAGATAATCCGTAACTCACTAAAACCATAGAGCTAACGGCTAAAAGCCAACAGCTAATCGCTCACCGTCGCAAGGTGATGGCCAAAAACGATGACAGGAAAATATCTCGGACATCTGGCCTGTGATGACCCCCTCTATTATTACCTGCAACACGAAATCCTCCCGCAGATGGCCGTTGCTGCAAAACCTGCCAGGTTCCGGGTTTTTCAATTGTCCGGTTCCAATGCCGTCTACCTTTATGAGGATAAATACACCGGCAGCCGGATAGTGGGCAAATTCTTCCGCTCCGACCGTAAAGGGCTCGAACCCGATAAGGCGGCCCGTCTTTTGGAAAAGGAATTTTATTTTCTTAAACTTATCCGCGATCGCGGGCTGACATTATATCCCCATTATGTGGTCCGTCCGCTGGGCCGCAATCATGAGTTGAACCATTTGCTGGTAGTGGAATACTGTGAAGGGGAACTGTTTCGGGAAGCTATTTATGCCGCCATTTTTCGTGGTGCTGCCGGCCATCTCTATCGCAAGCTCACGGCCCTTGCCTATTTCCTCGCCACCCTTCACAACCATACCGCCAAAGATGCGTCAATCGATTTTAATGAGGATTGCGCCTATTTTGACAAGATGACAACCATGCTTCTCAATCAGAATGCGATCAGCCCGCAGGAGGCAGAGGAACTTGGCCGATTGCGGGACCAATGGCGCCACCAACCATGCATGTGGCACGACCAGCAGGTACTCGTGCATGGCGATGCGACCCCGAACAATTTTATCTTGGGCACCGGCCTCGCAGTTACGGCAGTGGACCTGGAGCGGGCCAAGCACGCCGACCGGGTTTTTGACGTGGGCCGGATTGCCGGAGAACTTCAACATTTTTTTCTGCAGAACGTAGGCAGTAAATCTGCGGCCGAGCCTTTTATCGGCCATTTCCTGTGGGAGTATGCCTGCCACTTCCCGGACCGCATGGCCGCATTTTACTCCATCACCCGCCGGGTCCCCTTTCACATGGGGCTCACCCTCCTGCGAATCGCCCGTAATTCCTGGGTGAGCCGGGAGTACCGTCGTCAGTTGATCAAAGAGGCAAAAAACAATCTCGGGGGACTCCCATGAACGTCCGCGGCATCATCTTCGACATTAACGGCACCCTGGTGGATATCCCCACCAGTGAGGCGAGCGACGAGATCTATCGTGCCCTCAGCAATTTTTTGTCCTTTCAGGGGATAAATCTTTCCCCTGATGCAATGCGAACCCTTTATTTTCAGATCATGAAGGATCAACGCCGGCTAGGTGCGGAAACCTATCCCGAATTCGATGCGGTGGCGGTTTTTCGGGAAATCATAATGCACTGCCAGACCGATTTCACGCGTTTGCTGCCGGTAAGTAAGATTCGCCAGTTGCCGTTGTTTCTGGCGGAGATGTATCGGTCCCTATCCCGTTACCGGCTGCAATTGTATCCCGGAGTAAGGGAGGTCCTGACGCAGTTAAGCCCTCAATACTTGCTGGCCGCGGTCTCGGACGGTCAGAGTGCCTGGGCAATGCCTGAGCTGCATAGCGTGGGCCTCTCCGGATATTTCAAACCCGTGATCGTCTCCGGGGATCTTAAGTTCCGCAAACCCGATGTCAGGATCTTCCGGCTCGCCCTGGATGGTTTGGGAATGGGGCCGCAGGAGGTCTTGTTCGTGGGTAACGACATGTACCGGGATATCTTTGGTGCGCAACAGTTGGGGATCAAGACCGTTTTTTTCCGGTCCAACCAGGGGGAACACTATCGGGAAGGAGTGACAGCGGACTATATAATTTACACCTTTCCCGAATTACTCAATGCCATCCGGTTTTTTGAGGGCAGAGGGTAACTACTCAGGTTGTTTAGGTTGTTTAGACTGTAGTCTGTTAGGACTGCGCTCGGCCAGTTCAAATGCTCTGAGCTTTGTGTGATCTCGCATGGTTATTCCCCCTATCCACCTAAACACCTACAGACTATCCACCTGAGTAATTGACAATGTATAAAAAAATCCTGGCAACTGTTGACGAACATCTGAACTCCGAGGTTGCGGCGCGTTACGCCATCCATCTCGCCAAGGCCTGCGGCAGCAGGATGTATATCTGTCACGTGGCCGGAAAACAGGAGCCCAAAAGGGCGGTCCTAGATGCCGAGGCGGCCGCGACGAGGCTTTTTCACCGGGCAAGGGACCTCGGCCTCATGGTCGAAAGCATTCTCGACTGCGGAGACCCGGTCGAGAGGATCAGGGAAATCGTCCAATCGGAAGGAATCGACCTCGTCTTCGTGTCCACCCGCCGGGAGGACATGCAGAAGAGGTTCTACGCCGGGACGATCGCACGTCGGCTGTCCCTGGGTCTCCCCTGCTCCGTGGCTCTCGTGCGCGTGGTCCACCTGGGCCGTATTCACCCGAAAAAAATCCTTGTTCCCCTTAAGGCGAGGACCAGCCATATCGCGGAGAGGTCGTTTTTCGCGGCCATGATGGCCGCCGCCTTCGACTCGGGGCTGTTTCTTTTCCACACCACCAAACCCATGACCAGCTTCTTTCACGGGGAGATACACCTGGCGCCGGTCGAGCTCGAAAAAAAACTCCCCGCCGACATCTCGCATTTCATCGAACTTCTCGACGGCTATGCCGTCTCGCATGAAAAACGCCTCGTCTCCGGAAAAACGGCGCGCAGTATAACCATAGAGGCGGCCGCGAAAAGGTTCGAACTCGTTATCATGGGCGCGAGCGAAAGAAGCCTGTTGAACTCAATTCTACAAGGAAACCCGGTCGAAGACCTGTTACGGGAGACCCCCTGCGACCTCATAATCCTCAAGGCCAGGCATGAAGATAAATAGCCTTTCCCGGGATGAAATCCTGCTGGGCCTAGTCACCTCCGAGAGCGGCCTTGCCGAAGACGAGGCGAGACGAAGACTTGCGGAATTCGGGGCGAACGAAATAACCGAGACCAGAAAACGGTCCCTGTTCCTG